>JACMQJ010000486.1 GCA_014377055.1 Candidatus Sericytochromatia bacterium | reverse complement strand
AGTCCAGAAGCTACTTTACAACTTTCTATGGTTTCACTAATTAGGAATACAAAAATACTTGCCTATTATTTAATTCATGATTGCTTGGATCATGAAGGCTATCGTTTTAGTTTTCAGTCGGCTATTGATGCCGATGGTCATGTTACTCCACGTTATGATGTTTTAAAAAAAGTAGGAACATTTGTTAATGAGCATTCTAATTTGTTATGTGAATCTGAAGAAGTCTATAGTGAGATAGGAATGGGTGTCTATATACCTCATGTTAGAGATATTATTAGACCAAATATTAACTATTGGGCTTTTGTTGAAGAAATGAATAAAGCTTTACTTCATTTTAATGGATTATCTAGTATTATGGGGGCTTTGACTGAATGTGGTTATAACCCTGTAATTAATGATCTTGAATTAATGACTTATGAAGATCTCAAAAAGTTAAAAGTCCTTTTTGTTTTTTCAACAGGTCACCTTGATAAAAGCTCTTATGAAAAGATTTTAAAATATGTTTATGAAGGTGGAGTCCTAATAACTATCGGTTATCCTGTAACTGAATATGAATCAGGTGAAAAACTAACAAAGAACGTTCTTTTTCCAGCAGAGCCTTATGCGGCTTCTAATATTACCAATTTTGGTACAATTAATCTCGCTTCACAAGCAAGCTACGATGTTATTAGTCATCAAATTACAAAAAGACAAATTAAGCATAAGCAATCATTACATACTATCGACATGATGCAACCTATGGCTGAAATAATTAAATACATTGGTGAAATGGGTACATGGATCGATAATGAAAGAGGAGGTAAGCTTTGGGCAAGTAGATATGTTTCAACTTGGAAGGCTGGAAACGGCATAACACCTCTACTTAGATATTCAGGTGCAACAGTTAGTTACTCTGTACGTCATGGTTTTGGTAAAAGTATTTTTATTGGTACATTATTGGGTATTTTTTATGATTCATCAGCATACTATAAAAAAGATCCTACAAAAAAAGAATCTATTGTTAACTTCTTATCTTTAATATTCAGAGAAGCGGGTCTAAAACCTTTACATACTCCAATACCAAATGTTGAAGTTATCATTCGTAAAGCCAAAGATAGCATGTGTATCTTTTTAGTAAATAGAGGTAGTGCTAGAGATATTAAACTTGAAACAGATTTTGAATTTTATGAAAATTTAGAAATAGTTTTTATTGGTAAACAATCAATTATAGATAAAGATTATTTTCATGAGCATAGAGTATTAAAAGCACATTTGGATACAGACGATGTTGTAGGAATAAATTTTTATTAGAAACTCACCCCCTAGCCCCCTCTCTTTGCAAAGAAGAGAGGGGGAATTAAGAAATCCCTCTAGCTCCTAATCCATCCTAACCTTCCTTTGCAAAGGAAGGAACAAGAAAAGGAGGGGATATAAGAGATGTTTAAGGGTATTAGATAGAGTTAAAGTATTATATTGTTAGATATTTTTATATAGTTAAGGGTAATTTATGAGTTTTGACGTAATAGTGATCGGTGCAGGGTCAGCAGGAATAACAGCAGCATTTCATATTGCTAAAGCTGGAAATAAAGTTTTATTAGTAGACAAAGCAGAAGAAAAAGAAATTGGTCGTGGCTTGGGAGGTGGGGTTGTCAAAATACATGCTTTCTCAGGTGCAGGATTTCCAAGACCACAAGGGGATGAATTAGTTTCATATATTGAAACATTCAATATTTATTCACCAACAGCAAAAACAAAAAAAACTGTTAATTATAGTTCTATGATTATTGATAAATATTTAATGACACAAAGATTATTAGGTTATGCCAAAGAACAAGGCGTTACTGTTTTAGCTGGTAAAGAACTAAAACTTTTGAATGTTCAAGATGACAAAGTGACAGGTATTACTACAACTGATCAACAAAGTTTTGATGCAAAACTTGTTATAGATGCTTCTGGTGTTAATAGCTTGGCAAGAAGAACATTACCTGATTCGTTCAAAATTGAAAAAGAAATAGATAATAAGCATATTGCTAGAGGTTATTTAGAGATGTTGCCAAAAGTTGAAGATACAAATTATCTTAACTCATACTTAGCTGTATCTGACGGATATATTTGGAAAACAGCTACAGAAATAGGTTTTGGTAGTCTTGATCATTCTATTGATTTAAAAGCTAGACTACATGCTTTTATTGATGAACACATACATTTAAAAACAGATAGTTCAAGATCGTATTATGGAACAATTCCAATCAGACAAAACTTATATAACATGGTTGGTAATGGTTATCTTGCAGTTGGTGATTCAGCTTGTATGATTAGCCCGATAGAAGGAGCTGGTATCACTACTTCAATGGCTGGTGCAAAGATAGCGGCTGATGTGGTTAATAAATGTTTGTCCAGAAATGATCTTAGTGAAAATGCTTTGTGGAGCTTTAATCTTGAATATAACAAAACTCAAGGATCACAACTGGCTTATATGGATATGCTTAGAAGAGGGGTTATAGGTCTTTCACCTGATGATATTGACTTTGCTTTTAAACAAGATGTAATTATGGATAAAGATGTACTTGATTCTATTACAGGTGATATTGCTAATGTTAGTACTATGGATAAGGCATCAAGAGTTTTTAGAGGTATCAGAAGACCTGGTATCTTGTTAAGAATGGAAAACTGTATGAGTAAATCAAAAGACTTAAAAAATCATTATCTTAATTATCCAACTAATATTAGTGGTCTTGATGAATGGGTAAAAAAATTAAATACTATCAATAATAGTTTTTCTTAGATTTATAACTTTTTGAATGTTGGTTTTAATTGTATGAAAAACTATGCAGAGTGTCCATCTTGTCATCAAAAACAATTGGAAAGTAAATCTGACTATTGTGGTTTTTGTTATTCAAGCTTTAAAACTAATAACATAATAAAAACTGATAAATTGATTGTCGATCCTACAGAAAAGGTTAATGCTAAAAAATCAATAAAAGAAAGATTTGCTCATGTCAAAGATAGTAAACTTATTGCAATAAATATATATTTTATCTTTTCTATAGTATTTATGGCTATTATCAGCAGGAATATTATCATAGGTGATAAGTTTAGGTTTTTTACAATATCATTTATAGTTGATGTTATTTTTATTGGCTTATTTTTAATACGGATTATTTCACAGCATAAAAAATTACAATTAAAACATGCTGTAATGTCAATAACAATATTGTTCATTGCCTCATTATTAGTATCATCTGTAAATTACATTCTTAGTTCACCTATTCAAAGTTATAAAGTAAATGTTATTTCCAAATATATTACTAATCGTAAAGCACCTACTTGTCGATTAGAAATAAGCTCATGGAAAGGTGAAAAAGAATTAATTGATATTAGTCCAGAGCTTTGGGAAAGTATAGAAGTCGGATCTAAGCATATTATAAAGATAAGAAGAGGTGGGCTTGGAATTGATACTTTTTATAATTTTTATTGATAAGCATATTTTTTATACTGATTAATCGAATAAAAAACGAAGAAGAATCAAATATTAAAAAATTATTCGTCTTTATTAGCGTAATTCGTGGCTAAATCTTATTTATTTAAAGGTAAATATATTAAAGGTTTAAATTCTAACTACAATATTTTAGTCATTCAATTATTATTGGTGTCTTTTTTCTTTTTTCAGATTTTATTCCCCACATCTTTTTTAGTATAAAACTCAAGATAAGAAATATAGCTCCAATAATTGCTGTTATCAAAGAAGTTAGATGAAGATTTGATTTGATAGGTAAATTAATTAAACTAAGTATTCCGGGAATAAAAATTATACCACCAGCATATTTTACCAGCTTAACAATCATTGTCTTACCATTCATACCACTATTTTTCTTTGCTTTGACATGTGCAAATAATAAATATAAGCCAAAAATAACAATAATAAAGCCTATACCTGTAATAAATATATCAATATATTTAAACCATTCATAAATATTTATTGTCCCAAAAGCTAATGTTGCCATCCCAAAAAAATATGAAAACCATCCTCCCACAGCTTTAACAGCTATAGCCATTCGTTTCATTTTTGCTTCAGTTTCACTATTATTAATATTATTAGCTGAAGAGTTAGTTAATTCACTCATTATTTTTACTTATTAATTGCTAGATAGCCACATTAATGATTCTCTAATCATATCATCAGATTTACTGAGCTCTGATTTAGCTTCTGTTAACCATTTTATAGCCAAAGAAACTTCTTGAGAACTATAACCAAGGGCAAATAAAGCTCCTTCTGTTTCTTCAAATTGTTCTAGTTTACTACTATCTTTTTGTATTTCAAAATTACCAGATATATCTGATTTAAAGGTACTTATTTTTTCTTTTAGCTCCAAAATTAATCTTTGAGCTGTTTTTATACCTATACCAGGGGCTTTTGCTAATTTTTTGGAGTCATTGGCATATATTGAGGTTATAACTTCCGAAACATCAAATTGAGAAAGTATTGCTAATGCCGTTTTTGAACCTATTCCACTGACTGAATTGAGCATATTAAAAAGCTCTCTTTCTTTTTTACTTTCAAATCCATAAAGTTTCATTGTATCTTCTCGATGAATAAGAGTCGTAAAAATTTTTACATCTAGCTCAGGAGTAAGATCAAGAGCATATCTTTTGGAAATATTAATTAAATAACCAACACCACATACATCTACGCTGACACTGTCTATATAAACTTCATCTACCTTACCTCTAACAAAGTTATACATCTAAGCAAGCAACCTCCTATACCAATGTTGTAATTTTAAAATATATAATAGCTTATCTCTAGTTATATATCCAGAATCCAATAATATTTCACCTATTAATTTTGGCGTTGGTGAGCTAGCATTTTGCTTATTTTTTAAAGTTAAACACTGATCAAGCTGAAACTTTTTAACTAAATCAAATTCAACTAACATTTCACCCAAATAAACATCACCTTTTGGTTCTCTGACTCTTTCGAGTGTTATATAGTTTTTTTGTGATGAATTGTATAAATTATTAAAAACATTAGTCAAATTTTCGCTAGAGTATGAATCATCAATAATCTGTTTAAAGGTACTATTACCATTTGTTTTACCCAAAAATAGTCTCAAATCAATTGGCATAGTCATCGCTCTGGCTGCATTAAGACCTTCTTGAGTTATTTTTGGTACTATACAAGAAAAACTTTGTATAAAGTTAGAGCTATCTGTAGCAGTAAGATCTTCAGAATAGTTATTTTCTTCATCATTATTATACTTATCAATTTGATTTATTGATGAATTGTTACCTATAGCCAACTCTTTTTCTTTAACTTGCTCTTTATACTCATCCATATATTTACTTAATAATATTTCTGATTCATAAATAAATCTTTGTTGACCTGCTTCTGGTAATAGCTTGGCTGTTGTAACAATATCTTCAAGTGATTCAATCTGGATTTGACTATAATAATATTTTTGTTGCTTGTCATTTTTTTTCATTGGTTGAACAGCATATTTAGTTCTAAAATCACTAATATTTCTAAGTTCATCTCTTAATTCGTCAATACTATCGTATCTTTTACTAGGGTCTTTTTCTAATGTTTTCATGATTACAGCATCAATATGAGGTAATAAATCTTTTGCTATTTTGCTTGGTGCAATTGGAGTATCAGTAAGTATTTTCATTATGACCTCTCTTGGACTTGAGCCATCAAAAGGTAATTTACCTGTCAGTAATTCATATAATGAAACACCAAAAGAATACATATCGGCTCTTCCATCTACTGTTTCAGGACTTTGTAATTGCTCAGGTGAGATATATAAAATTGTTCCTTTAATTGATCCTGGTGGATCATTAAATTGTAACTGATCATCTCCAACGAATTTTGAAATACCAAAATCGGTAAGTTTAGAAATACCTTTGGCTGTATAAATAATATTTTCTGGCTTTATATCCCTATGGATAACTTTATTTTTATGAATATAACTAAGTGAGTCACAAATTTCATCGGCAATTTTTAGTCCTGTTTCTAAGTTAAAAGGTTGACCTTGAAGATTAAGTATTTTTGATAGCGGAGCACCATCAATTAATTCCATAACAATATAGTTAATGTTTTCGGTATGACCTATATCATAAACACACACAATGTTATTATGTGCAAGATTGGCAATAGCGACAGCCTCTCTTTTAAAGCTATTAATACTTTTTTCTATATCTTCATCAGACATACCAGGAGGTATTTTTAATACCTTTATTGCTACTTGTCTTTTTAGCCTTTTATCATTAGCCAAAAAGACAGTTCCCATTCCACCTCGACCAAGTTCTTTAACTATCTCATAGTTATCTAAACTCATTTTATCTCCTTAAACTACATTTGCTTTAATATGCTGATAATGACACATAGCAATGCACAAAGCATCTGCTGCGTCATCTGGCTTTGGTATTGTTTCAAGTCCAAGCCAATCCTTAATAGTTTCTTGCATCTCTCTTTTATCTGCACGTCCGTATCCGGTAAGAGTAAGTTTGATTTCAAGTGGTGTATATTCAGCGATAATCAAATTTGCTTTATTTGCGGCAAGAAGAAGGACTCCTCTTGCTTGACTGACAGTGATAACAGTTTTTGCATTTTTAAAAAAGAATAATTCCTCTATAGCCATTATATCAGGTTTAAAGTTTTCTATTAAAACTTGCATATCATCATAGATCGACATCAATCTACTTGGCATTGGCTCTGATGCAAAAGTCTGAATAATACCATAATTAATAATGCTTATATTATCATTGTCATCATTAAACTCTATAATACCGTAACCAGTTGTTGCAGTGCCAGGATCTATTCCCAAAATTCTCATATAATTGTATTATCAAAAAAAATCTTTATTATTTAGTAATTATAATTATAATTTTGGGTTTTGGTTTATATTAAGCAATTTTTATTAGAAATTATTTAATATTAGTTATAAGTGTAAATATGATATTGAAAAAAATAAAAAAATATCACTTTTTTGTTACGTTTGCACTTTACATAAGTTTATTTATGATTATATAATTATCTAAATATTGTTTTTAAGTAACTTTTTTGACTTTATCATTATTTTAGTAATTTAAGACTTGCACAAGTCAAGTAAAGAAAAGTATACTTAAGCTACAAAATTTAGATTTAATGAAATTTTTTTTAAAATTTCATTAGGTTAAAACAAAAATCATATTATTTATTGTATTTACAAAGGAAAAATGTAAAAATGATTAAAAGACTTTTAGTTACACTAGTTGCTTTTGTTACTGTATTTTTGACACAATCCCAAGCATGGGCAGCTGTTAATAACGCAGACAAAATAGCTGAAACAATCAATGTGTCAATTGACAAATCAACCTTTCTTGCCTCAGATGAAGCTCCAGCAGTTATATCAAAGAGAATGGCAATGGGCGATGGTGGTGCAAGTTCTTATGTTTGGTTAGCTAGTATTTTTATTGCTGGTTTAGGTCAAATTTTGATGGGAGATCTTTGGAGAGGTCTTAAATTTACAATCATAGTTTATGGACTTGGTATTATATGGAGTGTTATTGCTGGTGTATTAATTGGTGGTGCTGCTACTAGTGGTAACTATGGCCTTGTTAGTACAATTAGTTATGTTGGTTATGCAGTTTATCTTGTTATAATAGCAGCTTATATTTATAACATTATTGATTCATACAACATGTCACAAGAAACAGCTGGTATGAGCAAACTTAACTCACAAGAGTTAGCTAAATTAGAAAGAGATCTTAGAGCTACTGTTGACTTTGTACAAAGTACAAAAGTTTCAAACAACGGAACAGTTTCAGTAAGAGCTTTAACATTCTAAATAGAGCTTAAAAAATTTAGAGGGCTGGATTAATCTAGTCCTTTTTTTATGCCTAAGATTATAATTTTAATTATATTAATATCACAAACATAATGAGGATATTTTGTTATAATCCAAACATCTAATATATTTAATTTCAAAAAAATAAGATTTAGCTACTAATTACGTAAATGAAGACTAATAAAAGAAAATATTATGAAAAAGATGGTTTATGAAAAATTTATTTTGGTTTAGAAGAGATTTACGTTTAGAAGATAATGTAGCTCTTTATCAATCTTTATTAGAGGGTGAACAAGTATTACCCGTATTTATAATAGAAAAAGATTTTATAAGCTCTCTTGATACAGGATCTTCCAAAGTCCACTTTTTATTTGATGCTGTCAAAAAACTTGCAATTCAATTAAATGAATTAAATTCAAAGCTTATAATTCGCTTTGGTGACCCAATTAACGAGATAACTAATTTAATTAAAGAAGCAAATATTGATACCGTTTATTTTAATCGTAACTATGAAATCTACGAGTTACAACGAGATGAACGATTTATTTATGAGATAACTAAAGCAGGCTATCAAGTAAAAACGTACAAAGATCAAGTTGTTTTTGAAAAAAATGAGTTAGATACCGATCTTGATTTTGTTAGCTACAAAAAAGCTTGGCAAAAAAAAATAAGGGTTAAAGATTATAAGCAAAATAATTTTATAGATACAAATAAATTTATTAAAATTGACTCTAATCTCCTGAGTTTAAGCCCTCCTAGTCCTGACGATTATAATTTTGATTTTGGAGCAAAATACAAAGAAGCAGGTGAAAAAAAAGCTCTTACAATAATAAATGAAAGTTTTGATAGCAAGAATTTTTATTATGAGAATAATTTCTTTGATTTTTATAGCTTTATTTCTCCATATTTACATTTTGGTAATTTGTCAGTTAGACAGCTGATAGCAAAAATTAAATCTATTTATAGATTCACTAAAAGAGTAGATAAAAATAAGCTTGATCAAGTTATAGAGCAAATTATAAAAAATAATTACTCTTCTCAACTATACAATAGTAAAAATAATAAGATAGATTTTATTAGTGAATTTAGTGATTTGGAATTAAATAATGACTATAAAAGTTTTTTTATCTGGTGTAATGGTAAAACAGGCTATCCAATCATAGACGCAGCAATAATTCAGCTTAATCAAGAGGGAAATATTAATACGAACTTAAAAGTTCTTAGTGCTGAATTTTTAGTTAATATTTTAAAGATAGATAGAAAACTAGGTAAAAGATATTTTATTCACAAATTAATTGATAGTGATTACTCTATAGAGTCAGGTATTTGGGATAATATAAACTCTCCTGAACTTGATTTAGTCAAACAAAGTGTTAAATTTGACCCAAAAGGAGATTTTATTAAAAAATATATACCAGAACTTGGTCTTATTCCTGAAAAATTTATACATAATCCATATAAGATGCCAATCAATCTCCAAAAAAAATTAGCTTTTATTATAGGTAAAAATTATCCTTTACCAATAGTAAAATTAAAAGAAGATATACAAAAAATTGATATAGTTATAGAAGAATAAAATGTTTAAAGGAATTTACAAAATGAAAAAAATATCTTTGGCAATGTTGCTAACATTAAATTTAACTATCTTAGGTTGTAATGTACCAACTACAGCTACTAATAAAAACCTACAAGATAATTCTCAAATCCAAGTCGATTTTATAACTATTGAGGGTACAGTTCAAGACCCTTCAGATCAGCCTGTTGCTGATGTAAACGTTGTAATAAAAGATAATAATAAGACACTTGGTAATACTAAAACTGATGCTCAAGGAAAATTTGCAGCAAGAGTAATTAAAACCTTTGATAACTCATATTATATTGAGGCAAATAAAAATTTATTGGATGGTACTTTTAACCAAACATTGATTATTACAGCAGGTCAAAGAGCTGATTTTATCGGTAAAGATAAATTGATAAAAACAACAGTTGCCTCAAAACCTGTACCTATTAAATAACTATCGAAGTACATTATTAAACAATAGTTAAATTTAGAAAAATATTTTTATCTGTTAATGTAAAATAATCTAATGAGAGTAAAGTTATGAACAAGGGGTTGCAACCCTTTGTTCATAGATAAGTTTAATATATTTGTTTGAGGTAAAATAATGTCTGATGAAAAATCATATTCCACTAATAAATTAGGCTATTTGTTAAAAGAAGAACATCTAATGCTAAGAGAAACTATTCGTAGTTTTGCTGAAAAAGAAGTTAAGCCATTAGCCGAAAAAGTAGATGAAGAAAGTTATTTCCCAAAAGAAACGTTTAAAAAGCTTGGTGAAATGGGCTTTTTGGGTTTACCAATACCAGAAGAATACGGAGGAGCTGGCTTAGATACATTGTCTTATGCAATTACTGTTGAAGAACTAGGTAGAGTCTGTGGATCTACAGGATTATCTTATGCAGCTCATGTATCACTTGGTACAACACCATTTTATCTATTTGGAAATGAAGCTCAAAAGAAAAAGTTTTTACCTAAGCTTTCATCTGGAGAATGGCTTGGTGCTTGGGCATTAACCGAACCTGGAGCTGGTTCTGATGCCGCTGGACAAAAAACAACAGCAACTCTTGATGGTGATGAATATGTAATAAATGGTGCAAAAACATTTATTACCAATGCCTTATATGCAGATTCATTCATTATTATGGCAATGACTGATAAAGCAAAAGGTAACAGAGGAATTAGTGCATTTGCTTTTGAAAAAGGAACGCCTGGTTTTAAAATTGGTAAAACCGAAAATAAAATGGGTATGAGAGGATCACCAACTTCACAAATTATTTTTGATGATTGTCGTATTTCTAAAGAAAATATTCTTGGTCAAGAAGGTGAAGGTTTTATTCAAGCTCTAAAAACCCTTGATGGTGGTAGAATAAGTATTGCATCACTAGCCTTGGGTATTGCACAAGGAGCATTTGACGCAGCTCTCAAATATTCTACAGAAAGAGAACAATTTAATTCTTCAATCTCAGGTTTTCAATCTATTCAAAATCATCTTGCCAATATGGCAATGGAGATTCATGCTGCAAGACTTATGATTTATGATTGTGCTTGGTTAAAAGATAATAAAATACCTTATACAAAAGAAAGTGCAATGGCAAAATTATATGCTTCTGAAGTGTCAAGTCGAGTAACTAATTTAGCTATTCAAATTTATGGTGGTTACGGATATATCAAGGAATTCCCTGTAGAACGATATTTGAGAGACGCAAAATTGACTGAGATTGGTGAAGGAACATCGGAAATACAACGTTTGGTCATTGCCAGAAACCTTATTAAAGAAATTAGCTAAGACTAAAAAAATATTTAGTTTATAACTTTTTTTTCTAAATATCATAGATATGATATAATTCACTTGAAGAAAAAAGATAATAGTTTTTTCTTTAAGTGTTTAAATAATAATTAGAAAAATCTAAAAGCTTTTTTAATGATTATCTTCACTGTTCAACTCAGTAATATGTGTCAAATACATTTTTCTGTTTTGAAATTAATAATAAAAAAGCTTTTTTAGTTCTTTTATTGTGAAAGTTAGATATAGCTTAATAACATAAAAATGAGTCAAAACTTAAAGTATTACGTGTATTTGAATGAATCAGTTCAAGGCCCTCATGATCTTGATAATATACGATCCATGAAACTTGATGGTAGCACCAAGATATGCCCAGAAGGTTCTACAGAGTGGATATCAATTGATTCAATTTCAAAAGCAACCGTAAAAAATCCAAACGTAGTTAATGACTATGCCAATTTTTCTCAGGACTCTATACCAACAAAAGTAGGTAAATATAAGATAATTAGCGAGCTTGGTAGAGGTGGGATGGGAGCTGTTTATCTTGCTATGGATGAGGTTCTTAATCGTAAAGTTGCTGTCAAAGAACTAAAGATAGATGCTCATAAGAAAAAAGACGTGGACAACTATAATACAATGATTAAGCGTTTTAGTAAGGAAGCTCAAATATTAGCTCAACTTAATCAAAAAAATATTGTTTCTGTTTATGATATTATCGAACAAAATGGCAGCCAATATATTATCATGGAGTTTTTGGATGGGAAAAATCTTGAAGAACTGCTTAATCAAAAAGGTCATTTTTCACTTGATGAAGCTACATCAATAATCGCAGATACTGCTTTGGCACTTGACTATATCCACAAAAAAAATATTATTCATCGTGATGTTAAGCCTTCAAATATAATAATTTTGACAGACGGAGTTACAAAGTTAACCGATTTTGGCGTTACTAAAGATATGAATTCTTCTTTGACAATGGATGGATCACTCGTTGGTACAATTGCTTATGCTTCTCCTGAACAAGACTCCAAAGAGCTTGATGGTAGATCTGATATATTTTCTTTGGGTATAGTTTTATATGAGTTGGTAACAGGTCAAAAACCCTTTGTTGGTGACACAATTGCTAGTGTACTTTTAAAAATAGCCACAAAAGATCCAACTAAACCAAGTGATATAAATCCTGAAATTCATAAAATGCTCGAAGCTATTATTCTTAAGTCAATGGCAAAAAATGTTAGTCAAAGATATGCAACAGCAATGGATATGTTTAATGACTTACAAACTTATAGGCAAGCTCTTTTTAGCAATAATACAGCCTTGCTTTCTGGCATGAAAGTTAATGAAAGTTTTTTTGGTCAAAATAAAAATGAAGCGAATAAAGATAACTCAAACCAAACAAACTTTTTAGAGAGACCAATATCAAGAGATGTAAAAACTAGTACACTACCACCTATGAAGCTTAATCTTACTGGTGTAATAGATAAACATTATAAAGATAATGCAAATAATTCAAAAAAAGACAATCATACAGTTGAAGATATAAAGATACCTAAACTAATGGATTCAGTATTAGAAGATGATTTACCTATAGAAGAAATTGAAGAGCATATAGAACCAGAAAAAAAGGTTAAAAAAGAAAAAAAGAAAAAACAAGCTCGTTCAAATGTTTCTGAACAAATAGAGCAAGAAAGAAAAAAAGCCTTTAAAAAAATAGCAGTTCCAGCAATTGTCATATTTTTATCTTTAATATTATTTATTACTGGAATAGTTAATCTTACTGATACTATATTTATTTCATTACTAACTCTTGTCGCTCATAGAGATTATAATGATGCCAGAGCTATTAAATCTGTTTCTTATCTTTTGATGTTTATGAACACATTTTCAATTTTTGTTGCTTTTAAGATGCTTGTTCCATCGTTTGGAAAAACTAAAATACAGCCATATATTTTTTATTCTCTTGATACTTCATTGATTATATTATCTTTTGTAATTTCTTTTTTTATGATCAGAGGACTATATTATTTATCAAGCAATAAAAATAAAAACGTAAGACCTATTGGAAGTAGTATCAAGTCAATTTTAGCTTTTTTAAGTATAATTTTAATAGTTAGTTCTACTAGTCTGATTAAAGGAAGTTTTGTTGGAAACCAATTTAAGAATTCTAAATTTGCTAATGCTTTTAGTATGGTAATTCCTGATTTAAAATTAGGAAAGCACTTAAATGTTTCTTTTGGTAAACCTGTACTTAAAAGTAAATAACTAAAACTAAGAAATTGTAGGAGTAAAACATGCAGATACCAGGCTTTGGCTCAAATTTTAGACTAGATTCAAATATGGCAAGACCACTTGACCTTTTACCAAGTAAATTACCTCCTCTTGTTAAAGATCCAAAAGAAGCCGTCACACAACAACCTGCTCCCCCTATCATTGAAACACCAAATCAAGCTCCAAAAACTCCTGTAATCACAAAAAATTTACAAAGTTTCTCTAATTTATTGGTAGAAGTCGGTGTACCTAATACCCCACATAATAATGTTGTAGCTAAAACTCTCGCTAGTTATGGTCAACCTGTTAATGCACAAACAATTAATCATATCAATAATTCGATGTCAAACATTATGGCACAAAATAATCCTAATACAGTAGAGGCTCAAGTTGTATTATTAATAAATAAAATAGCTCTCACACCTCAAACAATACAGTCTGTAAATCAACTATTAAACGGTGGTGGTTTGGCACAAAATTTTCTTTCATTAAATAAAGAATTAAAAAAGATGGTTGATAATTTTGGTAATAATAGTTTTGTTAATGAATTGGCTGATCAAGTAGATAAAAAACAAATGCTAAAAATACCTGCTGAAATTAAGGATAAAAATCTTGAAAGTACTTCTCTTAGCAATCAAAAACTAACTAATAACGAAGCAGTTGGTAACAATGTCAATAATTTGAATAATCAAAGTAAAGTTGAAGAGTCAACACAAGTACAAAAAAATCCTTTTCAAGAAGAGGAAGAAGAAAATAATACTAATAACAATGACTTAGGTGGTGCAAGGAATAATCAGCAAGTAATTAAGGAAAAATCCAATTTACTTGTAAAAGTTAATAACCAAATAAGTACAAACTTTGTTAATAATGAATTACTAAATGATGTTCAATTAATTAATAATGCAGACCCAAAGATTTTGATTGGTCAATTAGCTAATCGTGCAGAGAAAATAAATCAAAATCTTAGTAAAATACTAACCGTTGATGTTCTTAAAAATCCTTCTCAATTTCCTAATCAAGTTTCGATGCTAAAAAAAGCTTTTGCTGAATTGGAAGTAGAAGTCAAAGAATTTAGACAGATTGTTGAAAAATATTTACCTGAAATCAAAGAAGATTTAGGTCAAGATGAAAATATCTTTGAAAATTTATTAAAACTAGTTTTTGACGATAATGAAGTAGATAAAACAAAAAAGACAAAAATAAATCATGAGGTTGATTCCAAACTTGATTTTAGTAGTAACATCTTAAAAGACTTAGCTGAAATTACCAAGTCCGTTAGCTTAAACTTATCTGGTCGTGAAATATTAGCCAAAAATATGAACTGTATGTGCTTACCTCTATCTATACCTGTTGATGGCAAGCTTTATAATGTTGAGATTATGATTAGAAGAGAAGATGATAATAGAAGAAAAGTAGAGATGGGTCATGTTCCATTAAAAATACAATTATCTATAGAAACAAAAAATATGGGTAAAGTTGCTATTGATATGAGTAATCTAAAAAGAGATTTACAAATAAATCTCAGTGTAGATAATAATTCTATTAGAGAAAAGGTTCAATCTAAGTCAGAAAAACTTCAAGAATCATTAAAACATTTACCTTATGATCTCAAACCTATTACATGTGTAGTTAATCCAAAACCAGATCAAAGTCCAAGTATTTTATTACCTGCAAAATATCAAGTGATGAGTATGAAAAGAATCGAAGGTGTTGTTTAGCGGAAAAGGCTAAACAACTTATGGAAGTTAACTTAGAATATATTATGAAACTCATATAAGATATTTTACTCGTTTCATTGGCTGGAGGGGTTTAGAGTTAGACCAAATAACATAAATTATAATTTTTTTTAAGAGCATAATGAATATGAGTAATCATTTTTTGATTGATTGTGATAAAGAAACTGGAAATTTTGTAGTTCCAGAAGCAGTTACTGGTTTAATGTTAATTTGTGATGCAACAAAAAACTGTGGGCTTTATCTTGTAGATTGACTTTATTCATTTGATGAAGATTTACCTGATTATATTACCCCTGTACCTATGAATTTAAATAACTTAATAGAATCGTCAATAGGTTATACTCCAGTTATTGCTTTAACTAGATTTGATATAAATAGATTATATCTTATAAAATAAAAGTATATGATAGTCTAAATCTTAAACCTTGACTATTCATATAATTATTGTTCGATAAATCTATTATGAGGCTTTTTTATTCAAACTCTCAATAACAGTATCAAGCTTTTTCTTTTCTTCATCAGTTTTTAGAAGAGGTCTCATTATTTCCCATTCTTTTTTGGCATCTGCAAATTTACCCTGACTTTTATAAACGATACCAAGATTGTATCTAGCATTAAGATTTTTTGGATCATTAACTAGAGCCTCGCTTAGATTTTTAACTGCTTTGTCAAAGACTCTTGTGTAATAGTAACATGTACCCAAATCAGCCTGTGCATTAGAGTTTTTGGTATCCAAACTTACAACTTTCTCATAGTAACCTATAGCTTTTGGATATTGACCACTATCATAATACATATTTGCAAGTCCTGTTAATGCTTTCATATCATTAGGATTTTTTTCAAGAGAAGTTTTATAACCCTCAACCATTTTTTTTATAAATGGAGGCATACCACCTTTTGGCATAGCAGGAGCAGATTGACTACTTTTTGCACCTGCTGGATCAGTTTGCCTTACTTGTGCAGATGATGCTTCAGTTACTTCTTGAGGTGGTATATCAGCAATAGATTCTTTATGAGAAGGTTTCATGGTCATGAGTGTTACTACAAAAGTAATAGACATAATCATAATTACTGTTCCATAAATTATATGTAACCTAGAAACTGGATCTAGGTCTTTGTCTTTTGTTATTCTTTCCATTTTGTCTATTTTAAACTGCCGTTGTCATTTTTAATGAAGCATTTTTTAATAATTCTGCTTTATCTGTTCTTTCCCATGGTAAATCAAGATCATCTCTACCAAAATGTCCATAAGCAGCTGTTTGTTTATATATAGGTTTTCTTAAGTCAAGTAGTGAAATAATTGCACCTGGTCTAAGATCAAAATTTTCTTTGATTAACTTTAATAAAACTTCTTCGGGAACTTTGCCAGTTTCAAAGGTATCAACCATAATTGAAGTTGGAGTAGCAACACCAATGGCATAACTAACTTGCACTTCACACTTATCAGCCAAGCCAGCTGCAACTATATTTTTGGCTACATAACGAGCCGCATAACAAGCAGAGCGATCTACTTTTGTTGGATCCTTACCAGAAAATGCACCACCACCATGGCGAGCATATCCACCATAAGTATCTACAATTATTTTTCTTCCTGTCAGTCCAGCATCACCTTGTGGGCCACCTACTGTAAACTTACCAGATGGATTAATATAATAATTAGTATCAATCAATAACTCTTCTGGTACAACCATTTTAATTACTTTTTCAAGAATATCATTCCTAATAATATCTTGCACTTGATAATTATCTTTAATTCCATTTATTTCTTCTGCATGATGAGCTGAAACTACAATTGTTTCGACTCTGATCGGTTTACCATCTTCATATTCAACTGTTACCTGAGTTTTTCCATCTGGTCTTAGATAAGGTAAAAGTCCTGATTTTCTAACATAAGATAATCTTCTTGCTAGTTTATGAGCAAGACTGATTGGTAAAGGCATTAATTCTTCTGTTTCGTTACAAGCGTAACCAAACATCAAACCTTGATCGCCTGCACCTGTAGATAATTGAGTATCTTTGCTATCTGTATCTCTTACTTCAATAGATGAAGTAACAGCTCCAGAAATATCAGCAGATTGTTTGTTAATAGCTGTCATAACATTGCATGATTCAGAATCAAAACCACCGCAATCTCTGTCATAACCTATCTCACGTAAAGTATTTCTGACCAGAGATGTATAATCAATGATAGCACTAGTTGTTATCTCACCAGTTACAAATAACAGTCCTGTTGTTGTAAGGCATTCACAAGCAACTCTTCCCATTGGGTCTTGCTCTAATACAGCATCAAGAATTGCATCAGATACTTGGTCACAAACCTTATCGGGATGTCCCTCTGTTACTGATTCAGATGTAAATAAATATTTTCCTTTAATCACTGGAAATAGCTCCTATTAAAATCCTGTTTTTAGTAATTTTTTAAATTTATAAAAATTTTTCACAATATATAATATACCACTTAGAATAGTATACAAATCATCAAAATAGATATAATTTTAAATTTAGTAAGTTAATTTTTGCGTATTTTAATTTTGATATAATATTTTCACTTTATTTTTTTTCTTGATAAAAGAAGAATTTTGGGTCAAAAATATCAGGTGTTTTACGCAACATTTCACCAGCTTCTTTCATTGAATATCCTTGTTTCATTAACATTAAAACTTCTGCTTCACCGTCCATAGAGTATGGGTAATAAGCATCTATAAACGACATTTTATTTTTATGTGAATATTCAGCTGTTTCTCTTATCTCACCAACAACAATTGGTAATAATTTTTCAAAATAGTTGGTAATAGTTTTGTTATGTGTTTCATTTTTTGCTTGTAAGTATTCATCAGGATTATATTTTGGAAATTCTCTTAAATTCTTTTTTTGCTTATCCAATATTCTAGTAGGATTATCATCAATAATAATTACATGTTGCAATGACTCATCTATAAATCTTAGATCTTTAGATAGTTTTGTTGGTTCTTGTTCCCTAACTAGATAGTTTCGGGTGAATAATCCTTTTAAAAAGTTCCTAATAGGCTTACCATCAAGCATAATATTATCAACTACTTCATAAGTTGCATTATCAAGTTTTGCTGAAAAGAAGATAATTCCCTTACAACCTTTTATTTTACTAATATCCTTAACAGCTTTTTCTAAACCTGGGGTTAAAGAAACATAGGCAGGACTGGTTAATTTTGGTCTTATAATATTATCTATAGCAACATTTGAGACTTTGAAGTCATAATATTTATTCCCTTTTAATCCTTCCTTATACCATTGCACTAAGAGAGTTTCGTCTAAGTCAAAAACAACATAAAATTCATCTTGTTTTAGTGTTTGATATGTAAAGCCAGATTTTGAAATCTTTCTTTCTTTGACATTTTTTATGGCTGTTTCTAAAGCTTTTAGAATGTAGCTATCTTTATTCTTAACCATATTATAGGTTTTACCGCTTTCTTCAAGCTTGGCATAAAAAGGGTCGTTATCAAGAATATCTTTCATTTGCTTTTGTATTTCTACGGATTCAAGACGAGTATATCCATCTTTCATCATTTTACTTATATCTAATTGTCCTTCAGTAAATCTTTCAGTAAACCAGCTAGGCATAGGTTCCAAAATATATTCTGAAATCTCAGAAGCATTGGCATAAGGAGTAATTAGAAAAATGCTTAACAAAGCTGAATTGATGACTAAATGTTTGAATTTTTTATACATTATCTTAAGATCAGACCTCTTCTTTGAGTTCTAAAATAATATCTTTTATCATGAAAAGTATTATTCATAAGGGTATGGGCAGTACAAGATTCGAACCTGTGACCTCCACGATGTCAACGTGGTGCGCTAACCAGCTGTGCCAACTGCCCTTACATTTACTAAAATTTAACACAAAAATAACTAATAAGCTAATTTCATTAGTTAAAACTAGGCTCTTTTTAATAATAATTTATATTTTATATCTAAGGGTAGGTAAAAATATTTTGACACGAATTTTGCGAATCACACAAATTAAAAACAATAAATACAAAGAATATTTTGAAAATATGTGATTCTAATTTTCGATTCTGATGGAAGGTATATTTAAGATTAATGCCAAATTACCATCACCAAGATTTGCTGTTCCTGAGATATAATTTTTTCTATCACTGGCTATACGTCCAAGTGGCTTAATAACGACATCTTCCTGACCAATTATTTTATCAACAATTAAGCCACTTATTTTTTTGCCCTCTTCTGTTCTAACTATAATTGTCCTAATTGTATCAGTATATATATCAGGGTCTTCTATTTCTTTTGGTTTTAACCTTTTTACATTCAAAAGATTGCCCATATCCACCAAAGCAATAGTTTTATCACGTATGATTGTTACCTTTATTTTATTGATATTTTTAATTTCCTCTGGTAAAAGCTCTCTAACTTCTTCAATATAAGTTATTGGTATGGCATATATTTCATCACCAATCTCAACTAATAAAACTTCCATAATAGCAAGTGTCAAAGGTAGCTTGATAGTAAATCTTGAACCTATTCCAATTTCTGAGTTTACATTAACAGTCCCACCAATTGATTGAACTTTAAAAATAACAGCATCCATACCGACACCTCTACCAGACAAATTTGTAGCAACATCTATTGTGCTAAAGCCTGGTAAAAATATTATTTTTAGAGCTTCCTCTTTTGTCATCAATTCAGCTTGGCGATGAGTAATAATATTTTTTTCAATGGCTTTTTGCTTTATTCTTTCTGTATTGATTCCTCCACCATCATCTTCAACCATAATTAAAACATTATTGCCTTCATGTCTAGCTATAAGTTTTATAGTACCTATCTTAGGCTTACCAGATTGTATTCTTTCTTCATAAGTTTCTATACCATGATCGGCTGAGTTTCTTAATAAGTGAACCAAAGGATCACCTATTTCATCAATAATAGTTCTGTCTAACTCAGTTTCTTCTCCTTCCATGATAAAATTTATTTCTTTATTTAAATTTTTAGCAATATCTCTGATCATTCTTGGAAAACGATTAAATATATTTTCTACAGCTACCATTCTTAACTGCATAGCGTTATTTTGTAAATTACCAGAAATTAAAGATAAGTTTCTAACAGATTGAATTAGCTCAGGAGAATTAATATTTGAACCTATCTTTGATAATCTGTTTTTTATAATGGTAAGTTCCTCTACAAGATTAATTAATTCATCTAATCTATCCATATCTACTCTTATAGTAGGTTTTTTAGTTAGTTTTTTTTTATTTGTAATACTTAATTTTTCTGATTTAAGATCATCTTGAATAATACTTAATTTATTATCTTCAATTAGATCTTTTTTATCCAAATCATCTTGAATAGCTAAGACTGGTGCATTTTTAGATTTTAAAGTTTTTGGTTTGATATAATGTATTTTGTTATCTTCTTGAGTTTGTTGATTTGGTAATAAAGTAATATCTTTAGATTCATTGCTAATAAGCGAGTCAAGATCAACAATATTTTCTATTTCGGCAACAGATGAAACTAAGTTCATTATTTCTATATTATTTGCACCCGTAATTAAGAGAACTTGGAAATAGTCTTCAAAATGCTCTGCTTCTATTTCTTCATGATCTGGGATAGTTTTAATTATTTCTCCTACAGATTCTAGTTTTTTTACAACAAGTGTATATCTTGCATATTTCATCACTGTACCTGACATTAAGTGAATACCAATTAATAAAGCTCTTTTTTGAAGGTTATTTGCTTCTAATATTAATAGCTTTTGATAATAAGTTAAGTATGGTACTTTATTACCATTTGAAGTAAATGGAGTTTTGGCATTATCTTCTAAATAAGGCTTGGCAATTATTAAAATTTCAGCTTGATCTATTTCACTTATTTTTAGGATAACATCCTTAATGACACTTTCATCTTTATCAGAAATTACAGTAATAATAAAATTATCTTCCAATGTTGATGATATTTCACTATGTAAAGGTACACTTTTGATTATCTGACAGCCTAGATCTTGAATAGCATTAAAAACCATACTTACTCTAACTGACTTCATAACAGTGTTAGACATTAGCGAAACATATATTTCATAGCATTTAAAATCTTGGATAATTGCTTCTAGTAAGACATTTTTTTCGGTTTGATTATACTTTAGGTTAAAGTTATAATTTGATTTATCCTCTTTAATTAATTTTTTATTATTTAATTCATCCTTGAATTTTATTGCTAAATCTTCTACATAGACTTGTTCAACTTCACCAATAGATAAAGCTGCATTTTTAATTTCTTCTATGTCATCAGTATGAATTATTGTAATAATAAAATTTTGACCAAATTTTTCATTGTCTAAATTATCTCTAGTAGGTGTAGATTTAATTACCTTTGCTTTTTGTTCTAATGCTTGAAAAATAAGGAAGACTCGAATAGATTTCATTGCTGAATCTTTCATTAAGACTACTTCTATTTCTGAAGCATGATAATTATTTTTTAGAGCTTCTAAAATATTGCTTTTTTCTTCATCAGAATATTCAGTAAAATACTTATCTCTAACTTTGTCATTATTGGCATTTTTTAACTCCAATGTTTCTAATTTGTTAGAGTCTAGGCTAATCTGTTTTTTTAGACGATCTATCAAGTTTGTTGTATCAACAGGATTTTTGTCATTTGATGAAATATTTTCTACTAATGATTCAAGCGAATCAAGACATAGGAATAATATATCTATAATTTCTGGATTTGTTACTAATTGTTCATTTCTCAAAAGGTCTAATAAGCTCTCCATTTCATGGGTTAGATTAGTTATTTCATCAAATCCCATTGTGGCAGCCATGCCTTTTAATGTGTGTGCAACTCTAAAAATATCATTTAAAAGGTTTAGATCTCCAGCTCCTTTTTCTAAATTAAGAAGATGAGTATTTAAAGCAATTAAATTTTCTTTGGACTCCTCAATGAAGAGATTTGTATATTTTTCTAGTTCCACTTTTAATAAATTGAGAATAATTTTTCACACGGACTTAATTATATTATCTTAAAGTACATAAATCACCAAGATTATTATATTTTTAATTTAAGTTTGTTGAGTTGCTAACATTAGACTTGTTATTATAATAAATCACCTTGTCAAGACAGACAATTTTAAATTTGCTCTCTTTCAAGTGATATAAACCTTTCCTCTTTTACTGGAAATAATATTTTGACAAAGAAATAATTTAAAAATAAGTTCTTTATCAAGCTTACAAAGATTATCAACTTGAATACTATTTTTTTGAAAATATACATCATCTGGAACTTGATAAGCTAATGCGCTATGATAACTATTGGTATTATAGAATTTTATGTATTTCTCAATAATAGACTTTAACTCCAACATATTTTCATATTCAATATAGATGTTATCAACCCATCTACCTTTACCATCTATCGATATTTTTATTCCATAATCTGATAGTTTTAATGTAAATTTATTACTTGTAAACGATGAACTCTAATCAATGTTAAATATCTCTGGCTTACAATATTTATTAACTGCTTCATCTAATACTTATATACAAAATGATATGGTATTGTAATAAATAATAGATTTTTTAATAATATTTTTTATTGTTGGTTTCTTAAAATTGTTATGATGATATAATTTGTTTAATTATTTTATCTTTAAGTAAGTAGTAATTAAATTTATGAACGATCAAAACTCTTCTATTAATAAAGAAATAAAAATTGTTGGTCTAGTACCAGCCCGAAATGAAGCAAATAATATTGCTCAATGTCTTAAAGCACTATCATTATATACAGATGCTATTGTCTATCTTGATGATGTATCAGTTGATAATTCACTTGAGATAGTTGAGTCATTAATTAATGAATGTAACATAGAAAAAATAATAAAAAAAACAGAATGGTTTAAAGATGAACAAGGTGATCGTAATAAATTATTGCAAGCAGGTAGAGAGATAGGTGGTACACATTTTATAGTTATTGATGCTGATGAAATGTTAACCTCTAATTTTTTGGAAAATAACTTATTGAGAGATACTTTGATGAAGCTAAAAGTTGGTGAGCGTATCAGAACTCCTTGGATCACTCCTTGGCGTAATATTAACCAATATATTGCTCTAAGTTGGAGTGTATTGGAGTTTGCTTTTTGTGATGATGGAAAATGTAGTTACTCTTCATCTTATAATCATAGCCCTAGAGTACCACGCAACCTAATCGGACATCATATAATGATTGGTGAAACTGACATACAAGGTGATTATACATTTGGATTATTGCATTTTAATATTATAGATTGGAATAATCTAATGATTAGAAGTGCTTGGTCAAAATGTCTTGAAAGAACCAAAGAACCAGAAAAATCTATTACAGAGATAAACGCTACATACAATAATGAAATCTATAATAATAAAAATAATCTAATTTTACCAATGAAAGATAATTGGTTGGAATATGACTTTTTTGATGGCTCTGTATATTTTTTGCCTAATAAATTTAAAAAAGAACAGGTTGAGGAATGGTTAAGTGCGTATGGCAGAGAATATTTTTCTGGTCTTGATATATGGGATATTGATTGGAACGATAATATACAAATAAAAGATAGTGAAGAAGACTTAGAAGAATATGCAAGTTTTAATACCTTAGTTGGTCCATTGAATAGAGATCCAAACTACGAAAATATTTTGATGAGCTATGAAATACTTGGTGATTATTCAGCCTCTCCAGAAGTTATGACATTTACAAAGATGGATTTAACCAATAAAGATATGGTTGACACAACTTTTAATTATGCTGTCAATAATCTACCTGTTTATTGGCAACCTGATTACACGATCTTTTGGGGTATTGATAATGAGATAATACCAGACAATTTTGAAAAAAGTGAATCCACTTTAATTGGTGTAGTTTTTAATTGGAATCTAGCTTTTGAATCTTTAATTAAAAATATAGGTCGATTTGATTGGATTTTTACTGATAAAAAAGGAGAAAAAATCTTAAAGGAAGCTGGATTTAATAATGTTAGCTCAATAAGATTAAGAGCATACTCATCATATTTACATAGAAAAATGGCGAATGAAAAAAAGAGCATTGATATAATATTTATCGGTGATTTAACCCCTGATATTCATGGTGACAGAGAAAAATATCTTTATAGATTGGCTATGCTCTCAAAAAAATACAATGTTAAAATATATGATAATGTCTTTGGCGATGAATATGTAAAATTAATCAATCAAAGCAAGATTGTATTTAATATTTGCAGTAATCAAAGGGTTAATCAAAGATGCTTTGAAGCCACTGCTTGTAACTCACTTTTATTTGTTGAAGAAGACAATCTGGAAATAAGAGATTATTTTACAGACAAAGAAAGTTGCGTTTTATACAATAGTGATAACTTTGAAGAACTAGTTGATTATTATTTAAAAAATGATCTTGAAAGACAGAAAATTACTGACGAAGGTTACAAAAAAGCTCAAGAATACACTTTTGAAAATGTTTTTGAAAATCTAACTAAAAAAATAAAAAGCTTAAAAATTAATAATTCAATAAAAAACCGTAGTTTTAATAATCAAGATGAATTATTTAAGCATAAAGCTAAGGCAAAACAAGCTTTGCAAAGCTCTGTATCAGGAAAATTTTTCTTTATTGAACGTGAACTTGACGAAGCCATGAAAAAAAGTAAAGTTCTTGATTCTGAAGTCTTAAATAATCTTGGTGTTATTAATAGTAATGCTTTTTTTGTT
>JACMQJ010000485.1 GCA_014377055.1 Candidatus Sericytochromatia bacterium | reverse complement strand
TCAAGTAAGTTTTTTGTATAGATCAAAAAAACTGGTAAAAAGATAACAGAGTTAATAAATGAGATAACTATAACTATCAATAAATTTTTTACTACTATTTTACTTGATGAAACGTCTGGAATTAACAAAACACTGACACTACAAATCATTATTAATGCTGATATTAAGATCGTTTTCCCTGAATTGATCATAGAAGCTACCAAAGCCTGATAACCATCCTGATTAAGATTTTCTTTTTTTAACTCCTCTCTAAATCTATTGACTATAAATAAAGAATAATCTATGGATAATGCAAGACCTACTAAACCTGACATAACTTGTGAGATTGGTATTATTTTAATAGAAAATATTTTTATAATTGCATTTGAAATAATAATTGTACTTGCTCCTATTAAGATAGGAATTAAAGCAGATACTAAAGCACCAAAGTTAAAAATTAAGATTATTAATGAACAAAATAAAGCAAATATTTCACCTTTGGCAGAGTCCTTTTTACCCGAATCTTTCATATCATAATAAAATGCTGAATTACCTGTTAAATATATTTTTGTACTATATTTTTTTTGATACTGTTTAAAAAGATCTCTGATTTCTTTGGTTAATGATTGAACTTCAACAAATAAGTATCTTTGTTTAAATTCTATATACAAAAGCTGATAGTTATGTTTTTTTTCACTTTGTAGATTTGAAATATTAGCTATTTGTGGAAACTTAGTTTTTAGTTCAAAAACTAATAAATCTGTATTTACTTTCTTATCTATAACTATCGCAGCTGAGTTACCACTTTTTATTTTAAAGTCATTAATTAATATTTTTTCTAATTTTGCTGCATCTGTGTTATTAGCCCCACTAAGCTCAATTTCATTATTTTCTTTATTATCTCCAAATAAAAAGAATAATGATACAGAAATAACAATTATCCAGATCAGTAAAAATATTAATTTGTTTTTGACAATTATCTCAGTTAATTTTCTGAATATTAATCTCATAGATTAGTCGCTTATGATTGTGATATGTTAGCTGATAGACATACAAATATTAGGAGTGTATAATAGCACAAGATTAAAGAATGTATAGAAGAAATACCTAAAATTATGATTCCATGAACTATAAACAGCTTTTAAATATTAAATACTATATATTTACTCAAAGTATTGTCGGAAGTTGCTATTATTTAGTCAAAAAGTTGACTCCGTATCAGCCGATAGAATTACCACTTACATATATTGATATTTGGATTAAGCCTAATTACATAGCTGTTTGGGTTTACATGTCTTTTTTCTTTCTTCTTATTGCTGGCTTTATCTTTAGCTCAAAAGAAAATTGTATCAAGTGTATTAAAGTTATTTTAACTAATTCAGTTATAGCTTCATTATTTTTTATCTTTTTACCTACAAAAATAACATTTAATGATTATTTGCCATACATACAAGATAATACTATTACATCAAACTTTATAAAGCTAATTAAAGAATACGATAATACTTATAATTGCTTTCCTTCTCTACATATATCTAATTCTATTGTTTCTACTTATTTTTTGAATAAGCATAAAAACAAATATATACGAATTTTTACTGTATGTTGGTTATTAGCTATAGTTTGGTCTGTTATGAGTACTAAGCAACATACTATTTATGATGTATTTGGAGGTATAGTATTAGCATTTATTAGCCTAACTATAATACTTTATCGTCCAAAAATAAAAGATAAAATTGTAGCCGTATCAAGCATTTAGTTATTTGAGTATATCTTCATTCGTCATTTTCTTTTAAATGATCGGCAAAAGCATATTTAATCATATCAAAAGTAAAGCCTCTAGTTAATAAAAAACGGGTTATTTTATCTTTTTCTTTTCTATCCTCAATAGGGTAACTATATTTATTATTCATATATTCAAGTGCTGATTCAAAATAGTCAAATTCAGATTGTTCCATAGTCGATCTGACAAGCTCATTGTCTATTCCCTTGATCCTAAACTCTTGCTTGATGCGTGTTGGTCCAAATTTTTTAAACTGATTATATTCTCTTAAAAAGTTGTCAACAAACCTTTGATCATCCAAAAAACCTGATTTATCAAGTTGCTCTATTGCTTCTTCAATCCATTCATCATTATCTGTTTTTCTGCCTAATTTAATTTTTAGTTCGTGCTTAGAATGATCTCTTCTACCTAGATGCCAAAGACCATAATTGGTAACATCTTCAACCTTTTCAGCAGGCTTAACAGGCTTAGAACCAAATTTTGTAGATTTAAATGAATTCATAATTATTTGCTCATAATAAATTTAAAAGATTAATTTGACTAATTATTATGATAACCAAAAAATGAGCTTTAATTATTTAAAAATAACTAACAAATTAAATCTTTTTATGCTAGACTATAGTATTATTAAGAAATATTAAGTTTTTTAGGTGGTTGTAAAAATGATGGAAGAAGAAATAAAAGATAATAATTCAAACCCTTCAAGCTACAAATCTTTAATTGGATTGGGTCTTGGAGCTTTGGCTGTTGGTTACTATTTTTATTCAAAGAAAAATTTTAAAGATTTAGAAACAGTTCAATCTGTTGACTTAGATAAGTATGCTGGTAAATGGTATGAAATAGCTGTTATACCTTATATGTTTGAAAAGAATTGCAGTAATACTGTAGCTGAATATGCTGTAACCGATAAAGGTTATGTCACCGTTCATAATCAATGTACCAAAGACTTCTTGGAAGATAAGTCAGAATCAATAGATGGTAAAGCATATCCTGTCAAGGGTTCAAATAACTCAAAATTAAAGGTTCAATTTTTCCCAGTTCTAAAAGGTGATTATTGGATTATTGATTTAGATAAAGATTATAAATATGCCGTTGTTGGTACTCCAAACAGAAAAAATCTTTGGATTTTGTCAAGAACACCAAAAATGGATGAGGAGTTATACCAAGAATTAATAGAAAAAGCTAAGGCTAAAGATTTTGATATATCAAAGTTAAAGAAAACAGCACACTATAGACCTGCACCTACAAAAAGCACTGTTGGAGTAAAATAATTAGAAATAATTAGATTTAATACATCAAAAAGTTCTATTAATTTTGTAATGTATTAAATTTTTTACTTGCAGGAATTTTATCCGTTTGTATAATATACATATAATCAGTTACATATTAATAAAAAGTTGCATGAACAAATCAGAAAAATTTGAAATTTTCCAAAAACTAAATTCGTTATTTACCTACTCTGACTTATTACCTGATGAATTTAAGTCAAAGTATCTCGAAGATCTTGAGTTACTAAAAAATAAAATCTCAGAAATAAAAGATTCTTCCAATAATATTGATTCACCAAAAATAAATACTCAACCTTTAAAACCTATATCAATATCGGGCAGTAACCCTCTTTTAGATAAAACTATTGACGAAGAAAATAATCCATCTAAACCAGTTCAATCAAGCATAAGACCATTTAATGATGGCTCAGACAGCGTTAGAGAAATAAAGTCTCCATCAATTGGAGGAGGTATAAAATCAAGCTTAAAACCTCCTATGCCACCTTCACCACCTAATACTATCAATAGCTTTACTGATTTTAAAAAAAATATAACTAGTTTACAAAATTCTGCAAAAACTGTGGACTCAGAAAAAATTATTAAACAAAGTACAGATAAAACTTCAGCAATAACAATTAAAGGCTCATCTTTTGAATTGGTAACTAGCTTGTTAATACCAAAATTAACAGACAAAGGTAAAACTATGATTAATGATCTTTCATTACCTATTGATGAATACCTAATTTTGAAGTTAATTGACGGTAAAAGTAGCTTATATAAATTATTTCAATCATACAATAATACGCATAATTCAAGCTTTACTGAGTTTGCCAATACCCTTTATACATTAGATATTGAGAGAACAATTAGTTTTATAAAAACAGAAGCAACAGTTAAAGATCTAGGGATTATAAAGCTTGAGGATCTTATCTCGGAAGGTAAAGTTATTTCTGAATTAAATATGAATAAAGCCATCGAATATCAAAAAGCACATACAGGATCAATTTTAGGCAAAACTTTAGTTGAACTCAAATTTCTAAGTGAAACTAATTTAGGATTTTGTTTGAAAATTCAAAAATGGGTCTCTCGTATGTTTGAAAAAGCTGAATATGTAAAGCAAGAGTCAACACAAATAATTGTAGATATACCAAAAATAGATAAGCAGACCAATACAGCACTGGCTTTTAACCAACCATCTCAAATTAACAATGTAATACCTGCACAGATAATTAATCCACAAATTATAGAAGAAAAACCTGTTTCACCAATGCTTGACTTGATAATACCTATTTTTAATCAAAAAGGAAGAGGTATTATTTCAGATCCTGATAATCAGCAACTAGCTAATAGATTAAGAATAATTGACGAGAAGTCATCGTTACTTGATACTTATTGGAAGCATAGAGAAAGCTTTAAAAATAGTAAAACATCTTTTTTAAAGCTAGTATTGAAGCTTGCCTCTCAAGAGATTTTGGAATATAAAACTAATTCTCAGATAGATGAAAAAATTGTTTGGGTTAGAATTGGCGAGTTAATGGTAAATCTGGATCTAATTGATCAATCACAGATAGAGCAAGCTCTTGAATATGTTCAAACTAATCAAGATGTTAATTATATTGGTGAAGCCTTGGTTAAATTAGGCTTTGTAGATGAAAATACTCTTGATGATGCTCTAAAAATACAAACTTGGTATAATGAATTACTTGCATCTATTTCTTACGAAAGACCATTTGTCGATGCTATCAAATCAGTTCTTAAAGATTCATTTAAATGTCTTGTTGATATTGGTAGCTTAAGAAAAGTTGCTTTTCCTAATCCTTTAAAAGATATAGTTTATATAAGTTATAACATAGATGGAAAGCTAAAAGGTCGTGTTTTTTATATTTCTGACCGAGCATTTATGCAACAATTGGCAAATACTTTAATGAATTCAGTTGGTAATTCTTCGGATGAATCATTAGAATTTGATGAGAGTTATGTCGCAACTGTTTGTACCGTTATTATTAGTAATAGCTTATCTAAATTGTCACAAATGGGTTTATTTAGTAGCTCTGATATACCAAAAATAATTATGGAAAAAGAAGTAAATATGAATAAAGAAATAATTGTTGCTGACAAAAATACAATTTCTATGATTCCTTTAATTAATGATTTTGGTAGGTTTGCTATAGGTCTTGAAGTGGAAGAAATATAATAAATGTAAGATATTATTCTAAAAATATAGTTAGCATTGATATTTAAATTATTTAAGATACAATCTATTTTTTAATTAAAATTAAAGAATATTGGATATTAATATTGCTACAATGTAGCTTAACAAATAATAGCTATCAATTAAAGGAATAAGCATGAAAATTAATGATGAGTTGATTAACCATCTTAACAAAAAATTTACTGAGAATGATTCTAACAAATTAGCAATGAATATTGTTGGTAGAGTAGAGTTACAAGAATTAGCTGTTAATAGAGATTTAATTAGAAATTTTGACTTTTGTTTTTCTAATGAATTGGATGTTGCACCAGAGGCTACAGCACAGCAAAAAGTAGGTGTTTGCTGGATGTTTGCAGCATATAACTTACTTAGATATATTACACAAAAAAAGATTAATGTAAAAAGTTTTGAGTACTCAGGGCCTTATTTGATGTTTTGGGACAAATTTGAAAAAGCCAATTATTTTCTTGAAAAAATGATCCAATTTAAAGATACTGAATATGACGAAAGAACTCTTAGACAGTTTTTAGATAATCCAATCCCAGATGGTGGCGACTGGTATATGTTTGTAAACTTAGTCAAAAAATATGGTGTTATGCCTGCTTCTGTTATGCAACATACATCTTATTCAAAGGACTCAACAAAACACAATGAAGTAATTGCTAGTAAGTTAAGACAGTACGCCTCTATTATTCGTAATATGAGCAAAGATGGTAAATCCATTTCTGAAATTGAAGCAGAAAGGTTAAAGTTCACAGAAGAGATTTATAAAATTTTAGTTATATCTTTTGGTACACCTCCAACTAAATTTGATTGGAGTTATAGAGACGAAGATAAAAAGTTTTTTAGAGAAAAAGATATTACTCCTCACCAATTTTTTGATAAATATGTTGGCATCGAACTTGATGATTACATTTGTATCTGGAATTGTCCAATGGTTGATACCCCTTATAACAACGTGTATTCAGTTGCCCATACTAGAAAAATGGTTGGTGGTGAAAAACATTTAGCCCTTAATCTTCCTTTTGATGAATTTAAAAAATTTGCTTTAGAAAAATTACAAAATAGTGAGCCTTGCCTTTTTTCTTGTGATGTTGGTAAAGACAGTCTTAGAAAAGAAGGACTATTACTCAAAGGTATTTTTAATTATGACTTAATATTTCAAACTGATTTTGGTGTGGATAGAGAAACAAGATTAGAAATGGGTGATACACATCTAACGCACTGTATGCTTATTGTTGGTGTTGATGTCGATGGCGATAAGCCAATTAAATGGAAAGTAGAAAATAGTTGGGGTATTGAATCAGGTAAAAAAGGTTATTTTATTATGTCTGACGATTGGTTTAATGATAATGTTTATCAACTTGTAGTCCCTAAAAAGTATCTTAGTGCTGAACAATTAGAAATGTTAAATCAAGAAGTTGTGACATTGCCTCTTTGGCATCCAATGTTTTAATTTTTTATACTAAAGTAAAATTGGTTTGTAGTTTTTTAATCAACAAGGAGTTTAAACCCCTTGTCCATAGACATATTTTGAACAAGTATAAATTAAAAAGAGTAAGTAAAAAATTAAATCTTTTACTTACTCTTTTTTTGTTTTAAATTAAATAGTTTCTATAAAAAACTAAAAATTAATGTCCTGCAGCAATAGCTAATTTTTTAGCTTTATTTTTTTTGTAATAATGTCTAGCTACTAATGCACCACCAACTAGTAAAGCCGCATTACGTAATTTATGGCTTTTTTTAGGAGCAACTGCTACAGCAGTACCTGCTGGAGCATTAGC
>JACMQJ010000079.1 GCA_014377055.1 Candidatus Sericytochromatia bacterium | reverse complement strand
CAATTTATCTTTTAAAATGAAAAATTGATTTGTTTTCTAATTGCACTCCTTTACTATAATCAATTTTTGTCTTTTAAAAAAATACACATTTTTTCTATTTTTATGATCTCTAAACTTTGAATATTAATTAAAAATGGATAATGTTCCTTATATCTTTAAACCATTGATATTACGTTCTAAAGTAAAGTTTTGTAACCTAAAAAATCATTTATTTACTCCAGAAGAAATTATGTGGCTGTGTAAAGAAACTGAAAACAACAATTTGAATTGGGAATATCATCGAGTTTCACCAATATCCATCAGTAAACGTTACAATATTAATTTAGAAGGATTTAAATTATGGATTCTCAATTATAAATCAGATGCTCATTGTTTTATATCCGATGAGCTATGCGAACAGCCGGTTCTGGATGGAATTTCTGCTAGAAGATTAACAAACATCTTCAATCAACACGATATATCTAGCATAGAATTAGATATTATTATGAACGATGAAATCATTAAATCTGCTAGTAGAAGATCTAAAAAAATACACGGCCATTATGAAAAAAAAACTAGAGCACCTACAAAATTCTAATGTATTTATTATTATCAGTTGCTGATAGTTTAATTATTAGATCTTATTATTTTTGTTTATAGAATTATTAGGAAGAGTTGTTGATGCTTATTGTAGTATCACTATCATGTTGTATAGCATATATCACGATTATATTTTTATAATAATTGTAGTATATATACATTTGTACATTTATATAGATATTTGTTTAAATTGTCTGCCGGCTTTCGTGTGTGATAGTCTATCATGTTATGATGACGAAATTTTTTATTAATTTAATGATACATTTTTTATTCTGGAATATTTCTACAACATTCAAATAAAAAAAATGCAATTCATTATTTCTATTAGAAGTATTTTAAAATATTGTTATCTTTCAATTGTAAATTTTATAAAAAATCAAAGTATAAGTATGTTCAAATTTCCATAATCACTTTTTTTTAGTTACTATTTGATAAATGTAGTATAGTTTAAATAGCAATAGAAAAATAAAGTACAATAACGACATTTTAATTGATAAATTTAATTTTTTAGACACAGAATCATAAATCACAGTATATGATAAAAACACAAATAATAAAATAAGATTTTTTTTCAAAAAGTCTTATTAACAATATGAGAAATAATGTTAAAAAAAAATATAACAAAAATAAATAAAAAAAAAATGTAACAAAAGAAATTAAAAAAAATAACATAAAAATAAACAAGTAGCGTAATTCAAACTTTAGTTCAAAAACTGTACATATTTAATATTAGTTTGACTTAAATAAGATAAAAATAACCATAATTTCATTATATTTTACTATCCGCCTTGCAATGCTAACAATCTTCTAGCCTTTTCAATATTTTCAGTATCTAATGCTTTCTTGGCTAATGCAGCAGTATCTTTTATTATCTTATCATCTTCCTTCTTCTTCTTCTCATTTGCTTTATACGCATTTTTCTCTTCAATAGTCATAGCAGCATATGTCGCAGCTTTTTCTCGTGCCTCTTGTTCTTTTATATTCTTTTTCAATGCTTTTTGTGCTTGATCATTAACTAATTTTTGAGCTGCAGCTATCTTTTTTCTCTCTACCTCCTCTATTTTTCTCTGTTCTACGTTTTCAGGCAAGGCACGTACAGCTGCTACATCTCTTCTCTCTCTTAAAGCAGTAATTTTGTCGGCCTTAAGCTGTTCATTAGCATTAAAGCGAGCCACTGTGTTTTCATGAGTAACCACACAAGGAGGTGTGCGACATAGAGTCATATCATCTCTATTTTCCGCTCCATCCCAGTCATAGATCTTCAGCTCATCAAGAAATTCTTTAGTTGCTCGACCTAAAATGAAGCAGTATGATGAAAAAATAAAAAAACTGAAATGTTATATTTAATATCAATATTAAACTAATAAAATAAACTCTTATTAAATCAAAGAAAAACTACTACAAGAAACATAAAAAAAAGAAACAAGATAGAAAGTTCTTTCGTAAAATAATGTTCCTATAATATACATTCTTTCTTACCATCTTCAATGAATTTCACAGATACTTCAGGACTCTTTTCTTCCATATGCAAAATCTCTTCCTCTGTTACTTCAGTATTAATATGTTTAGATAGTACACGCCTAAAATATACAGTTGATTCTCCTTGTGGTACTTCTTGATGCCAGCCAGAAAGTCTAAAACTTTTAATCATATTTTTTGCAGTAAAACTATTCCTTGTAACTTGGACGACGAGGCAACTACCATATATTATTTTGTTTTTGAACTCAGAACTAATAACAACATCAGGAAATTCAACATTAAACTTACTAAAAACGTGAGACTCTAGATTGCGTTCTAAGGTAAAATTACTAACATTTATACCCTCTTTTATTACAGTATCTACTCCATCTTTTGTACCTCTAAATATATCACCAATGTCAAACTCTTGGCTAACACTAGTAGCACTAGGTGCTCCTTTACCATAATCACTATTTGAATCTGCAAAGGCTTCTAGAACTATAGGCTTAAATGTCAATTTCATTATATTACGCTCACCATCAGTCATTAAAAATGGGCGCATTAGACTCCCGTTGGCGTGCTATATAGAAAAGAAAAAAAAGAATGAAAATAAAATAATAATATAGAGTTTTAAATTCAATACTATAAAAGCAATAACAATAACAATAATAAACAAATCAACAGCAAAATTAAATATCTAAAATCCAAAAAATACCTACCCTATGCTGATGAAAGTCTGCTGCCCCTTTAAGAAAAGGGATTACAAAGGTCAGAAATATGTCCTCCCACATATCATCACATCCCATTTTAGAATGAGCAAAGTACATTGTACCAGCAGTTCGCTCCGTTGAATGATTCAATCCTGGTACTGAAGCTTTAAAGAATTTATTAGGAGGTATACCTTTAACACCAACAATAACCAGTAATGGGGCTAATTCGCCGGCTGCATTCCCCAAACCAAATATTTTAAATAGTACATTCAAGCCAAGATTAACACCAACAGATTGGACCCTTTTCTTCTCTCCATATTCTCTTACTACACACACTTTTCTACCCGACCCTTGAGGGGGAAGTATAAGTGTTGTACAATCTGCATTAGACTTGTACGGTGCAGTCAAAAAATCACCATATGCCTTATACATACAAGCAAGTTGAAAAAATAGTCTAACATCCTTACATGCATTCATTCTAGCTTCTGTCAAATCCTGAGCTGCCCTATCCCTGATATTACTATGTTTTTTGTAATTTGTTACTGTACGAACATCTAGCGTAAGATCTTCTACAGGGACTATCTTATTATATTTAGTTTGAGTGGCATTTCCATCATCATCTTTAATTTTTTTACAGCCTTTTAATGTTATGAACTGTCCAGCTGTTCTACGTTTTCTGATAAGAGTTTCTATTTTACCTTGATGAAACATTTTCTGTACCATTTGAGGGGTTACTTTTACAGTAAAATCATTTTCCAATCTGAGTACATTATCTTTTATCTTTAACATTGCTAATTCATCCACATCATCAGGTCTACCACCTTCACTACTATTGAGAATTAACTTCTTATTATACCTCTCCATCCAATGGTTTATGGTTTTGAAACAGAACTCATGTCTATCTGCTATAGCTTTGGCGGTAACGACTGCCCTATTATTCTTTTTCAAATATTTAGTTGGTAAAACAAGTAAATCCATATCCTCTGGATTACTTAATTGTTGACATAAGAATAATTTTTCATCCCCATTAAACATATGATGAGTAAGGATATTAAAATAGTGAAAAGTGACTCCATGTCTATTCACACCCTCTCGTAACACTTGAAATATATTAGGAACTTGTGTGATAAGAGGATTATTATTTTTATCCATTTTTAATTAATATTCAAAGTTTAGAGATCATAAAAATAGAAAAAATGTGTATTTTTTTAAAAGACAAAAATTGATTATAGTAAAGGAGTGCAATTAGAAAACAAATCAATTTTTCATTTTAAAAGATAAATTG
>JACMQJ010000484.1 GCA_014377055.1 Candidatus Sericytochromatia bacterium | reverse complement strand
TTCTTTAATAATTGCCGCTATTTCATTAATAGCGTAGTCTTCGCCTTTACCAATATTAATAATTTCATTTTCATTGTAGGTATTCATAAAATGTAAACAAGCATCTGCCAATTGGTCCGATGAAAGAATTTCTCTTCTCGGATTACCAGTACCCCAAAGTTCAACAAATGGTTTATTGTTTAATTTAGCTTCATAAAATTTACGAATTAAAGCGGCTACCAAATGTGAATTGTTAAGGTCATAATTATCTTTTAGTCCGAAAAGATTAGTGGGCATTAATGCTATGTAGTTGGTGCCATATTGTTTATTGTAAGAAGCGCAAAGCTCAATCCCTGCAATTTTTGCAAGTGCATAAGGTTTGTTGGTTTCTTCCAAAGGGCCAGTAAGTAGGTATTCTTCCTTAATAGGCTGTGAAGCCATCTTAGGATAAATACAACTACTACCCAAGTAAAGAAGTTTTTTTACTTTGCTTTTGTAAGCAGCATCAACTGTGTTAAAAATCATTGCTACATTATCGAAAATAAAATCTGCAGGGTATGTTTTATTAGCCATTATACCCCCAACAGTTCCGGCTGCAAAAAAAACATACTCTGGTTTTTCTTCTTCAAAAAAATTATAAACTGCCGTTTTATCTCTTAAATCTAACTCTTTAGATGTTTTTAAAAGGAGATTGTTATATCCTTCAATTGTTAACTTTCTTACAATTGCAGAACCTGCTAAGCCGTTGTGCCCGGCTACATATATCTTAGCTTGTTTATCCATTATTTTTCTTCTAAACTTTTATACCAGTCTACAGTTTTTTTAATACCTTCTTCAAAGCTTACAAATGTATTTTTACCAAACTCATTTGTAACTAGTTTCATATCGAGTTGAACATCTTCTGGAGCACCTACTACACTATTTACATCTTGCGGAATAATTACAGGCACATTTATAATATTTGCAATGGTTTGGGCAACGCCTGCAATATTCATTTTTGATATACCACCTAAATTGTAAATAGGTTCTTTGCAAGAAAGTAAAATCTTCCACATAATCTCAACTGCATCAGAAATATAACAATAGGTTCTTACGGCCTCTCCTTTATCCATTAGGGTAATTTTACCCTTTAAAGCTTTTTCTATGAAAGATAGAATAACTCTTTTATCTCCTTTTTTTGTTCCTGGACCGTAAGTATGGCCCAGTCTTACAGATGATGCATTTACGCCTTGTTGTCTGTATGAGTTACATATAGCTTCACCACCTCGCTTACCTTCTATATAACAGGCTCGTGAATCTGTCGTATTTGTGGTGCCAATCTGGCTTTCTTTGTATATTTTGCCAGATAAGCCATTGTAAACCTCACTACTACTTATAAAAAGAAAATTTCCATTTGTTTTTAGTTTATCAAATAATAAAAAAGTTGTAAAAGTATTTAATTTGATTGTTTTTACAGGGGCACTCATAAACTTTAATGGTTGCCCATACCCAGCGGCGTGGATAATAAAATCTGCTTTTGGCAGCGTTTCGCAAAAAAGTGAATCAGAGATATCACCCTTAAAAACAGATAAGTTGTTGAATTCTTTTTCAGATAGATATTCCGGTAATTCCGATCTAAAAACTGCTATTATTTTGATACCCTGTATTGTCTCTGAGATTAACTTTAAACAAGTTAAAAAATAAACGCCTAACAAGCCCGACGCCCCTGTGATAAGAACAGTTTTATTTTCTAATGGAATGAAATCAATAGTTCTACATATGAATTCACTATCTGTTTCAATAATACTTTTGCTGTTCAAATCAACCAATTAAAAAGGTCCTTTAAAATTTTTATATGCTTCATTCATTGATCTTTCTGTCATTGGTATATTGTGATTTTTTCCTTTTACCAATTCTATAATTTTTTTTGTAAACGTATAATCATCGGTATAAAAAAGATCTTCTAATTTTTTTGTCGTAGGACATGGAGTTGGTTGCATACCAAGACTGACAACGGGGGCTTTTAACATAGAAGGATCTGTTTCACAAACTATTCTTGATATTTCCGCACATACACCATAGGCTCGCCAGCTTGTATCTGCAACTATCAATTTACCGGTTTTTTTTACGCTTTTTAATATCATCTCTTTATTAAAATGTGAGATAGCATGCAAGTCAATTATTTCACAATCAATCTTAAACTCGCGGAAAAGATAATCTGAAACTCTTTGTGCTTCTATAACCATTATGGATGTTGCAACAATGGTTATATCAGACCCTTCCCTTATTAAACGAGAAGTGAAAGGGTTTTCTTTAAATTGAGAATTAGAATTAGAATTATAATTTGAATTGAAATTGTAATCATATAATAATCGGTGTTCGATAGAGATTACGGGCCCCTTGTATTTTTGTACTGCGTAATTATAAGATTCCAATACCGTATCAGCACTTGATGGCATAATTACTACTAAACCTGGGATATGGGCAAATAATGATTGGAAGCTTTGTGAGTGTTGCGCTCCCTGTCCCCAACTTCTGCCAATAATCATTCTGATAAGAAACGGAACTTCAAAATGGCCGCCGTACATATATTTGTATTTTGCTGCCGTATTTACGATTTGATTCATTGCTAATAAGCTAAAATCATTTCTTATATGGGTTTGTATTGGGTATAAACCATTTAAAGCTGCCCCAATTGCTATTCCAGTATTGCCTTCCTCAGATAAAGGAATATCAAATACTCTTTCTTTCCCATATTTTTCGGCAAGGTTTGAAGTGCTGCCAAAAGTGCCTTTATGATCATCAACTCCTTGTCCCATAATCACTACTTCGGGTGATTCTGAAAGGGCTGTATTCATTGATTGATAAAGGGCCTCTCTATAAGATATAACTGTTTTTGTATCGGACATTGGTAATTTCTAATAAATATCTGTAAATAGTTCTGAATCGGCAGGGAATTCACTTTGCTCTGCAAAATTTACAGCAGCTTCTATTTCTGCATTAATTTTCTCTGAAAACTCATTGATAAGCGTTTTATCCTGAATTAATGGATCAACACTTTTCCAATTGTCAAAATCTTTTGAAGATCGATATGGTACATGATGGTCATCGCCTATTCCTACATGTTCTTTATATCTATAGGTCTTGATTTCAACAACTTGTGGCAATCCCGTTAGTTTAATTTCATTAATTGTTTCAGAGATTAAGGAATTTATTTTCATAAAGTCATATCCTTCTTCAATATAAGTTGATTTTAAATTATAAGATTTTGCATGTTCATGTATTTTATATGAATGTCTTTGATCAATTGTTGAGTGTATGGCTAAGCCATTATTCTCACAAACAAATAATACTGGAAGTTTAAAAACAGAAGCAAAATTAAGTGATTCATGATAAGATCCCTCCTCAGAAGCACCATCTCCAAAAGTTGCAACACATACTTGATTCTTATTTAATCTTTTACTGGCCAGAGCAGAACCTACAGCATGGGAAATAGTGCTAGCAACTACAGCAGAGGAACCCATAAATCCCACTGATTTTTCTGCAAGATGCATTGAGCCTGCTTTTCCTTTGCCGCATCCTGTAACTTTACCATAAAGTTCTGCAAACATTTTATTTAAATTAGCTCCTTTGGCAAGATAATACGCATGACTTCTATAGGATGAATAAAGTAAGTCTGTCTTTAAAAGATTGTTACAAATTCCTACAGCTACAGCTTCTTGTCCTATAGACAAATGTACAGGGCTTTGGATTTTATCTGACGGGTATATTTCTATAATTTTTTCTTCAACCATTCTTATTCTTAATGATTGGTAAAAAAGGTTTTTGTAAAGTGAAATCATATTTAATTTTAATTTGAGTTAGATATATTCCAATCACAGTTTTCTAAAACACAACTAAAATCTATAGCTGCTTTTCCATAAGGTGCCATGTAAGAATCAATATCTTCTATTTTAAATTTTAAAACATCATGATAAGAATCGATATTTTTATTATTTCTATAATGGGCATATATATCGATACTGTAAACTCCTGGTAGTAAAAAGTTTTTACGTATTTTAGTTTTAGTTTGGTATTTACCGGGCGTCAATTTTATTGAATCATTTATTGAAGAATCTGAAATGCTAGTAAATAACACATTCACTCCATTGTTATTTCTAAAGCAAATACTTAGTTCAGCACTTTCAATATATTTAGCTACTGTAAAAGTGAGCATAACAATGAAATCATCATTATTATTAATTAAAGAATTTAGATTTTCAGCGTTGTGGATAGAAATAGAAGTGAAGTATATATCTGCGTCTTTTTCTTGAAGTTTTATGTAGCTTTCAGTTACAGAATTATCTAAGGCTAAATATTGACTAATTATGTCCGAGGTTTTACCTTGTTTTTCTACTAAACCATTATTT
>JACMQJ010000078.1 GCA_014377055.1 Candidatus Sericytochromatia bacterium | reverse complement strand
GACAAAATCCAAGACCTCAAGGTCAAGGTTACCAAGGACAAAATCCAAGACCTCAAGGTCAAGGTTATCAAGGACAAAATCCAAGACCTCAAGGCGAAGGTTACCAAGGACAAAATCCAAGACCTCAAGGCGAAGGTTATCAAGGTCAAAATCCAAGACCTCAAGGTCAAGGTTATCAAGGTCAAAATCCAAGACCACCAGGTCAAGGTTATCAAGGGCAAAATCCGAATCCTCAAGGTCAAGGTTATCCACCAGCAGGTGGTGTTGGAGCAAAAACTGGACCGACAACAGCAGATAAAGCAAAAAATAATAAGTCTAAAAAAGATAGGGATAACGAATATAAGAGAAAGCAACTTCAGGAAGAAGCAAAGCAACTTGCTAAAGCTGTAAATACAAAAAGAAGAAAGAAAGATGATAGTAGAGCTGTTGAAGAGGTTGAAGAAGAATTTAGTAAAGAAATAGAAATATTTGATGGGATGAATGTTAAAGATCTTGCTGAAAAACTTCATGCCAAAGAAACAGATATTATCAAGGAATTATTTATGAAAGGTATTATGGTTACAGTCAACCAAATGCTTAATAAAGAAACAATTACTAAGATTGCTCTTGAACATGGATTTACTATTCAGGCAGAAGAAAGTAAAGAAGATATTATTCTTGAGCACAAGCTAGAAGAAATGTCACAAGATGATTCATTACTTGAAACAAGGCCACCTGTAGTGACAATCATGGGTCATGTTGATCATGGTAAAACATCATTGCTTGATGCCATCAGAAAGACAAAAATAACTGAAGGTGAAGCTGGTGGTATTACTCAACATATTGGTGCATATCAGATTCATATACAAGATAGATTAATAACTTTTCTTGACACACCTGGTCATGAAGCTTTTACAGCAATGCGTGCCAGAGGTGCTAAAGCAACAGATATTGCAATTTTGGTTGTAGCTGCTGACGATGGTATCATGCCACAAACTATTGAAGCTATTAACCATGCAAAGGCTGCATCAGTTCCAATTATTGTTGCTATTAATAAAATGGATAAAGCAGATGCTAATCCTGACCGAGTTAAACAACAATTAGCTGAACATGATCTAGTTGCAGAAGATTGGGGTGGTACAACTGTTACTGTTCCTGTCTCTGCTAGAGCAAAAACAGGTATTGATGAATTACTTGAAATGATTTTACTCACAGCTGATCTACAAGATATTAGATCCAATCCTAACAAGATGGCTCAAGGTGTCATTATTGAGTCAAAACTTGATAAGGGTAAGGGACCAGTCGCTACAGTATTAATACAAGCAGGTACTCTTAAAGTAGGTGACAACTTCGTAATAGGCACTGTTTATGGTAAAGTAAGAGCAATGTTTAATTATCTTGGTCAACAAGTTAAAGAAGCAAAACCTTCAACTCCTGTTCAAGTTACAGGTTATTCAGCTGTTCCATTAGCGGGCGAAATACTTAAAGTTGTTGCAACCGATAAGGAAGCAAGGGAATTAGCAGAAATAGCTCAATTAAATGAAAAAGAAAAAGCCTTATCACCTGTTAGAACTCTTAATCTTGAATCTATCTCAGAACAGATTAAAGAAGGAAAGATTAAAGAACTTAATTTGGTTATCAAAGCCGATGTACAAGGTTCTGGAGAAGCAATTGTTCAGTCATTATCAAAAATTGTGGTTCAAGATGTTAATCTAAGAATTATTCATTCAGCCGTTGGAGATCTCAGTGAATCAGACATATTATTGGCCGCAAGCTCATCAGCAATTGTTATAGCTTTTAATGTAAAGGTAGATCAAAAGCTTAGAGATATAGCTGAAAAAGATAATGTAGATATTAGAACATACAATATTATATATAGAGTAATAGAAGATGTACAAAAAGCACTTGAGGGATTACTTGAACCAGAATTTGAAGAAGTTCTAACAGGTAAGGCCGAAATCAGAAATATCTTTACTATTGGTAAATCAAGCGTAGTTGCTGGTTGTTATGTAACTGAGGGTAAAGTTGTCAGAAACGGTACAGTCAAAATCTATAGAGGAACAGAGCTTATCCACACTGGTAAGATCAATGCACTTAAGAGATTTAAAGATGATGCCAAAGAAGTGGCAAGTGGATTTGAATGTGGTATATCAATTGATAAATTTCATGATCTTAAAGAATCAGATGTTATCGAGTCTTATGTACTTCAAGTAAAAGTTAGATAAAATCTAATTGTATGTAAATTAAAAGACACATTATGAAAATGTGTCTTTTAAGTTTTACTCTAGTTAAGAAAGGATTTAAATATTATGAGTAATAATAGACCAGTTAAAGTTGCCGAAGCTGTTAAACGAGAAATGGGTAGCTTGCTGATGAGAGATATCAAGGATGTTAGAGTTAAAAATACTGTTACTTCTGTAACCGAAGTAGAAGTTACTAACGACTTAAGACATGTAACTATCTTTATTAGTGTAATGGGTACTGATGAACAGAAGCAATCAGTAATGCAAGGGCTTGAATCTGCCAAAGGATATATTAGAAGTGAATTAGGTAAAAGAATTAATCTTAGATTTGTTCCTGATATACATCTAAGATTAGACGAGTCTATCGCCAAAGGGGATAAAATTCTTTCTTTAATGAATAAAATTAAGGAACAAGAAGTTGAAATAGAAACTGTTGAAGAAGATAAAGTTGAAGTTAACGAATAATGGTATTTTAATCTAAAATATCACTTTTTTGATAAGGGCGTTTTAATAGACGTCCTTTTTTATTATATTTTTATTCTCTCTACAGCTATTCTTTTTTATTTTAGATTTTTTTGACTACTTAGTTTAATGAGTTATTGTCTGGACTTATCTCAATATTATGTTTGTTGGCTTCATGCTCAACAAACATAATATTGAGATAAGTATTATTTTTTCATCTTATAGTATACATTCTTAAGAAATGATAAATCACAAGATTATAAGATATTTTGAAATAAATTACAAAGAAATTCAGAATAAATTAGTTCTAAAAACTCTGTTAATACTAGATTAATGACATAAATATAAATTGATAAAATTACTTTAACCTATATTTTATTACTATCAAAAAGGTTTTAGCATGGTTATATAAATAAAAAATCTCTTAAAAAATAGCAATACTTAATATATGACTAAGAGAGGACAATATAGAAGATAATATCTTCTATATTAACAAATTAGTTAAAAATTTCGGTAAAAAAGTCTGTCATTTCTTTAAATGATCTCACATCAGCTTTTTTGTTATAAGCGACACCTTTTGTCTTGTCAGAGCCATTTTTAGGATTAGTAAAACCGTGAACAGAATCGCCATAACTAACCATTCTCCAATCTACGTTTCCGCCTCTCATTTCATCTTGAAAAGCAAGAACATCTTTAACTGGTACATAAGCATCCTCGGCTCCGTGTAATGCTAAAACTTTTCCTTTAATATTTTTTGCATCTTCTGGTGTTGGTGTATCTAAAGCACCATGAAAAGTAACCACTCCTTTAAGATCTGCACCACTTCTTGCAAGTTCTAAAGCACCCGTACCTCCAAAACAATATCCTATAGCAGCTATTTTTCTTGAATCAGTTAATTCATAATTTTTTAAAACATCATATCCAGCTTTCATACGTGATCTATAAAGATTACGATCTGATTTGTAGACACCAGCCATTTTTCCTGCTTCATCTGTATTTTTGGCTCTGTTTCCCTTTCCGTATATATCTACTGCAAAGGCAACATATCCAAGTTTGGCTAATTGCTCTGCTCTCATTTTTGCATATCCTTCAAGACCAAGCCACTCATGGACTACTAGAACTCCAGGTCTTCTTACTTTACTAGCATCATCATAAGCTAAGTAACCTTCTAAAACTTGATCTCCATCTTTGTATTCAACATTAGTTGTATGTACTTTTGCTTGTGCATTAGTTGTTAAAAGTAAAGTCGAAACAACCATAACAGCTGATAGTAAGTACTTTTTCATGATAAATTCTCCTATATTTATTATATTTTTATAAATAACATTTTATCTTATTAAAAATATTTTTCAAAGCTGTTTATCTATTTTTAATATTTATAACTAATTATTGATGAAAGTAAAAAGATATACTTGCTCAAAATTGGTTTGCAAAGCACCTATATCTTTGAACAAGGGGTGCAACTCCTTGTTCAGTGAATAAATAATATTTTAGGTATTTGATTCAAAAAATATTCCAAATTTTTGATACTGGAATACTTTTTGGTTGCATATAAATAATTATTTTATTCCACATAGGATCATCAACAGAAAAATTCCAAAAACCATCATTATTCCATTGAATAGTACTTAGATTATATTTAATTTGGTTTTCGTGGTTAGATAACTTCTGTATAGCCTTGATAAAAGCATCTTGGTCAATTTTTATTGTCCATAACAATGATTCAAAATGTCCTTGAGAATATCTTTTTTTGGCACTACTCATATTGTTAATTATTGAGTCAGCTTGAAAAAACATCATAGTTAAGCCATTAGAGTTATAGTCGATAAAATTATTTTTTTGGTAATAATTTTCTTTGATACCAAGTATTTCAGTATAAAAAGTTCTCATTTCTTCAACATTGGCACACAAATTAAAAAATATCGGTAATCCAACGTTAAATGTGTCAAATTGATTATAAAAGTTTTCAAAAGACATAAAAAGACACTCCTATAACATAAAAATATGTTATGAAATCTAAGCTATCAAGTTATGATAGCTAAATATTTAGTTGTATTTTGTATTGGTTGAAAAAAAGATATTTTAGTTGTAATATTTTAGTATTCGTTTTCTATCTATATTTTCTTTATCATCTTTGTAATATATTTCGATCAGTTCGATCCTTTTCTCATCTTCAAAATGAGCATATACTATTTTTATCCCTGAGTTTGCTCCCTTACCTTTTAAGGATCGACAAGCAAATTTTACTGTTTCATAGACTTTAGCATTTTTTATTTTAAGGTCTTTGAGTAATTTTATACTATCATTTTCTAAATTTAAATCATGATAAAGCTTTAGACCTACATCTATGAATACCATAAGATCATTACCTATTGTTTTAAATTTTTCATCAAGTTGCAAAGCATCTTGTTCAAATTCAGGTAAAAATAAAACTCTATGTTCAAGTTTATTTGTACTTTTTTGCAGAATAGTGAGCGCTTCTATAGAAGACAGATTCATAATCTATTATTTCTCCATCATTTGTTGTTAACCATGGTACATCATTATGTGAATAATCACTTATTTGACCTGCATTCATCTCACCCAATCTATTAAGGACATCGTCAATTACACCAATTTCATTGGCAGTAAATTTTGATAAATCAGGTTTTCGGACAGGCAAATATTTGGTTTGAGGATAGCTAAAGTAATTACTTTCTACTCTTTCTATATCTCTCTCTAACATCATTCTATCGGCTATTTTTTTGAATTCAACAGGTGTTGGGCCATAATGATTTTTTATATAGCAAGCCCCGACTAATTGCTCTTCATATCGTTCATAAAAGTCAAAATCCATAAAATATAAAAGCTTATAAATTACAGTTTCGCCAACATTAGGCTTTGAGCCAACTCTATCAAGAATATACATAAAAACTTCTTTAAACTTCTCAAGATTTTTTTGAGGAACATTGATACGCATAGGAGTTTCTTTTTTTACTTCTCTTACAGCATCAGGTAAAATTACTTCAATTTCTTTTTCCAAATCAAGCAATGAATTAACTGAAATATTAAATATCTCAGATATTTTTATTACCTCATCGGCAGTTAATTTTCTTTCACCTGTTTCTATTTGAGAAACTGTTGGTCTTGATAGCTTAAGGATCAAAGCTAGTCTTTCTTGACTTATGCCAGAGGCTTCTCTGATCTTTTTTAATCTATATCCAAGTTTTTTATATATTTCACTCATGTATTAAATATACCATACAGTAATCTATCCCGTCAACATAATGTGTGATTTTCTTTCTGATTATTTTTAACAAAAAATTTAATCCGTAATAAAAGATACTATAATTAAACTTAATAGTATTTTAATTAACAAACTTAAATTTGACAAGAGGATTTAAGCAAAAGTTATTTTTGACAAATTAATAAATAAATGAAAAATATAAAAGCCCTATCATACAATATTCATAAAGGTTTCAATTTTAGAAATAAAAAATTTGTTTTAACAAAAATGAGAGAAGCAATTAGATCTGTTGATCCTGACATTATTTTCCTACAAGAAGTTATTGGTGATCATATATCAGGTACTCATGAAATTGACGACTGGAAAAATACATCTCAGTTTGAATATTTAGCTCATGAGCTTTGGAGTCATTATGCTTATGGTAAAAATGCAGTTTATAAAGAAGGTCACCATGGCAATGCGATACTTAGCAAATTTCCAATTAAGCTATGGGAAAATATTGATATATCAACAAACCCAATGGAGAAAAGAGGGGCTTTACATACAATTATTGAGATAGATAATATTACTATTCATGCGTTATGCTTACACCTAAATCTATTGGAATCAGGTCGAAGAAAGCAAATAAATCAAGTTTGTGAAAGAATTGAAAATAATATCCCCAAAGATCAACCGATTATAATAGCTGGAGATTTTAATGATTGGAATAAAAAAGTTAGTGAAACCTTTGAAACTAGATTACAAATAAAAGAAGCGTATTTAGATCATCATGGAGAACATGCAAAAACGTTTCCTAGTTATCTTCCTGTTCTAACATTGGATCGCATTTATTATCGAGGTATAAAACTAATTGATGCAATTCAGTTAGCAGGTAACCCTTGGAAAAAGCTTTCTGATCATATCGCCTTAATTTCAACATTTGAGATTTAGATTATTAGCTAAATTTTATTTTTAAGACTTAGATACGAATTAGACGAATGAATAGAATAATATTTGAGAAAATCTTTGTTAATCCCTCAGTCCATTAAGTCTGTTACTTGTGGTAATTTTTTTGAAATGTATTATAAGTTTAGTAGCGGTGAGTAGATTTGAACTACCGACAACTCGGGTATGAACCGAGTGCTCTAACCAGCTGAGCTACACCGCCAAACTATGACTAATAAATTATAGCTACATTCTCTGATCATGTAAATAACAAAT
>JACMQJ010000483.1 GCA_014377055.1 Candidatus Sericytochromatia bacterium | reverse complement strand
AAATAAAAATTACTATAATAAAAGCTTTGTAGAAATTAAACCAAATCAATCTTTTATGTTGATGAATGAAAAAATATTTATTGCTCCATTAGCAACGATTAATGGTAAAACTACAATGTTTAAATTAAATTCGGATGGTCCGCTTTATGTTGCAGAACTGGCAATGTTTAAGCGTTCGTCAATTTTTTCAACTGATGATACAAATCCAGATATTGATGAATGGATAAGCTTATTAAACAATAGTAATGTTTCTGAAAAGAGAGATCATATACCAACCCCTTTAAATATAAATTATCAAGGTATTTTTTATTATAGCCGTGTTTCTGGAGTGGTAAAAGGTAATAAGTGGGATGCAAAAATAATTAATGAAAATGATTATTTTAAAATACCTAATAAATCAAAAGGTGTTGCTTATGCACTAAATAATGTCTATAATCATACTTTTGGCACTAATCAAGCACAAAGTGGCAATGTTATAAAGAGATACAGCGATACAGCTTATCAATCACATGCAAATTATGGTGTTACTTATGATATTGAGATACCATTATATAATCTCAATCAAGAAGCAACGTCAGTTGCGATTAGTTTTGATTCTCCAATAAGAACTGTGGATGATATTAGACAGGACAAAGTAAGTTATTACGAAAATCCGCCTGAGAAAATAACTTTTCGTGGTGATTTTAAAGTTGAATATCAAAATTCACTTGGTAATATTGTCAAAAAATATATTCATGTTGTTCAAAGGTCAGGTCAGTCAGGACTTCCACTTGTGAGTATCTTTATGCAACCTGGTGACAAAAGAAATGTTAAGATAAGCTATGTTTATCCTGCGGATTGTACACCACCACATATTTTAACGATTACATCAAATTGATGATATAATATTTTTGTTTTTAAGTTATGAATGGGTAAAAAATTAATGATCAATGAACAAGAAGTTTTAAAAATAGCTAAATTGGCTAAACTTTCAATTAAACCAGAAGAGATTAAATTATTTGTTGATCAGCTTGGAGATATTTTAACCTATATAGATCTATTAAACGAGCTTGATACAACCGATGTAGTACCAACATCACGACCAATTCCAACTAATAATATATTTAGAGCTGATATAGTAAAAGCTGGATTAACAAATGAGGAGATTTTTCAAAATGCGCCCTCCAAAGAAAATAATATGTTTAAAGTACCTAAAATTTAAAATAAAAAGAGGACGTTTATTAAAACGTCCCTACTCAGGCTTGTTATTCTAAACCAATTCTTTTAAAGCTTGAGCTAACTGTTCAGGAGTTGGAGCTGCACCATGAAATTCGTTATTATTTTCCATATATGATACGCCTTTACCTTTGATAGTATTAGCAATAATAACTGTTGGCTTACCTTTAACGGTTTCAGCTTTTTCAAAAGCATCGACAACTTGCTGCATATTATTACCATCTTCGATTTCGATAACATTCCAACCAAAAGCATTCCATTTATCAGGAAGTGAAGCAAGTGGCATAATATCTTTTACTGCACCATCAAGTTGAAACTTGTTAGAATCGACAATAGCAACCAAATTATCAAGTGCTTTATGTCCTGCACACAATGCTGATTCCCAAACTTGACCTTCATCAAGCTCACCATCACCTGTTAAAACATAAGTTCTATAATTTTTACCTTGTAATTTTGCTCCAAGAGCCAATCCTATTCCGATAGATAGACCTTGACCAAGTGAACCTGTTGAAGCTTCTATTCCAGGCAATTTTCTAACTTCAGGATGTCCCTGAATTCTGGAATTAATAGCTCTAAATGTTTTTAATTCTTCAACTGGAAAATATCCTGTTCTTGCCATACAGCTATAGAGTACTGGGCAAGCATGTCCTTTACTAAGGATAAATCTATCTCTATCTTCCCAATGTGGATTTTTTGGATCATGATTTAAGATATTAAAATATAATGCTGTGACAATTTCAGTTGCTGAGAGTGACCCACCAGGATGTCCTGAGTTTGCATGAGCAATCATCTCAATAATGTCCCTACGAACTGTAACAGCTTCTTTAATTAATTCATCTACAGACAATTTTTTTGTTAATGTTTCTGCACTCAAGATATTATCCCCATGTTTACTAATTATTCTATATATCAAAACGTTTCAAGTATATCATAAACAATTCAGAGTATATAGTCTAAGATATTAGTTAATAGTCATATCAATTATTTTTTCTGAAAAAGCTTGAGCCGCAGCCTGACAATCAGAAATACTACCTGTAAGATAGGCACCAGCAAAATTTGTAAATGTTGGAGGCTTAAAAAATTTAACTAACCTTGTATCTGAATTTTTTAAAGCGTGATCTATAGATACCAGTGCTTCGATTGGTGGTGCAAATAAATAAGCAATTGAATCTCCTTCTAATAAACCCGTTTCATCAGCCAAAAAGCGTCCTATACTCCCTATTACATGAGGAAAAAATATTATACTATTATCAATATTTGCTGAATAAAAATTAGCCTTTTCATTAAGATAATTAACTGTTGAATTAATAGCATTATCAATTATTGTTGGATTTTTTCCTGAAAATATTCCTATAACTTGACCTGATGAGTTTGTGTTATTGGCATAAAATGAGCTTTTGTAAGCGACATCTGCGTCAGAATCCTTTGTACCTTGATCCATAGCTACAAAGAGAGCATGGTCAAGATTAACAGTAAGTAAGCCTAGTGAAATATGTTCTTTATTAATTTCAAACTGTTCAGCTATTAGATTATTGACAAAGGGTATTTTTTGAAGACTCAAAATTTTTGGTCTTATAACCTCTAAAATTCCCATAAAATAATTCCTATATACTTGTAATTTATAATGTTATTGATGTTCATTTCGTAATAAATCATTAACTGTTTTTACGGGATTAAAAGTAATAATTGGAACTTCGATAAATATTGTATTCCAATCTGACATCGCTCCATTCCATAATCCAGGTAATTCGAGAGCCTTAAGTGATTTACCGTCTTTTGATTTAGCTGAAATAAAACCTGTTTTGTAATCAATAAAATTATTAAGATTAAATTGTTTACCTTGATAATCTCTTACACCACATATTAAATCAACAGGATTAAAATGTGTTGAGCTTTTTAAAATATTTGTTTGTAAATTATCTGAGCTATCTATTTGAGAGGTTTCAACAATTTGTAATGATAAAAAATTAGTTTCATCTTTTACCCAAAAAGGTCCACCACCAGGTTCACCTTGATTTTTGACCATTCCACATACTCTTATTGGTCTATTTAACATTTTATAAGCAAAATCAATTTTATTATCTAATGAGCTAACCAAAATATCTTTTGGTATATCTATCATTAAATTATTTGTCATAAAGGAAAAAATATCTTGCAAAATATTTTCATTTACTTCTTTACTATAGATCAAATTAAGATAACTAAAAGATTTATCTTGCATTTTTATCAAATAACCAGCCAATGCTTTTTTAAATTTATAAGTAGTTTCTTTCAATCTATCAGGAACAACATTATCAATATTTTTTATAAAAATAATATCTCCACTGAGTTCATTGAGGTTTTCAATTAATGCACCATGACCACCAGGACGAAAAACTAAATTTTCTTTTTTATCTTTAAATGGAATATTGTCAAGATCGACAGCTATCGTATCAGTTGATTTTTTTTGTATTGAATAACTAATTTCAAATTTAATTTTAGATTTATCTTCATAAATTGCTTTAACACTATCAATATAATTTTGTACATGATCTAAGTGTTCAGGAGATAAAGTAAAATGTATTTTTACTTTATCTCTATCGTTAGCATAATTTATCCCTTCAACTAAATGTTCTTCAAAAGGTGTTCTATTATGATCGACATATTTATGAAATTTTAAAATACCCTTTGGTAAATTTTCATAATTTAAACCTTTATCAGTAATCAGATAATCAATTATTTCTTTATATTCATTATTTTTTATTAAAAAGTCAATATCTAAGCCATTATTTTTTAAGACATTTGCTAAATCATCATAAAAGGCAAATTTTTTAATGTTAAGGATAAATTTTTCTAATTCTTGACAATCTTTATCGCCAGTCAAAGACTTTTGTTTAATATAATCACTATTAATCTTTGACGAGTTATTATTAAAAGTCTGTAGTAGCTTGAACATACGACTAGCAGCACCAGAGGCTGGAACAAATTTCAAGGTTCTGCTATCATTCATTGCTCTCTGATAAATTGTTTGTAACTCATCAAATTCACTATCAGCAATAATATAGATACCATCATTAACAGAACAAGGTCTAGCCAAATTGATAAATGGAAACCCATTTTTAAATGATTCAATTTGTTCAGTAACTTTTTCTACAGTATTATTTTGTGATTTTATTTGTGCTAGATCTTGGGTATTAAAAATTGAATTGCTCATATTTTATTTAAATACCTCTTTATAAATATGTTTTCTATAATAAAACTGAAAGTACATAACAGGATAACATAAATAATCTAGTAATAAAAAAGGAGTTCTATAAGTTATATCATCAATAATTTTTGAACCATTTTTTTGTTTTAAAATTCTATGTTTATGATGCCAATAAGATAAAAAGAATGGTAATTTAGAGCTTTCATCGACAAAAAATATTTCTTCCAAATCTTCTGAGTCCTCTGTGATATGGGTTATCCATTCTTGTTTTAAACCTAGCAAATTCAATTCTATATTTACCACTCCACCAGCTTTACAACCATCAAAACGATTTAATTTGAATGGTATACCTGGAGGATTTAAGTTAACAAATAAGTCTTCATTAAACTGTGAAAAAACTTTTTTATAATCTTGATTTACTTTGGTTGATATTTTTATTTTCATTTTTTAATTTCCTGTTTCTTCTTGTGAAGGTATCTCTGTATTTTCAACAGATGGAACACTGTCTTGTTGAGTTGGAGTATTATCTTCTTCATTTTGTTCTAGATTTTTTTGTTCTTCAAAAGTTATACCTGAATCTGTTGGTGTAGGTTCTGGTGATACTAATGATGGTGATATATCAGTTGGTGCAACAATAGGAGCTTTTACTTCCTCCTGATGAGTCGCTAGATAACGCCAATTACCATAAGTTGCAAATTTTTTATTAGGATATTTTTGTAAGACAACTTGCATATATTTTTTCCAAATAGGAGCACAGATACCACCACCTGTAGCTCCTAGCATTTTAGAATTATTATCGTTACCAACCCAAACTAGAGTTACTAGTTGTGGTGTATAGCCAATAAACCATGAATCTTTGCTATCACTTGTAGTACCTGTTTTACCTGCTATTTCTCGTCCTGACATTATAGCAGCAGCACCACTACCTCCCACAGAAACCACAGATTTTAATGATTCATTAACCATATCAATACTTACATGATCGAAAACTTCTGTGGTTGAGACGTATTGTGTATTGTCTTCTAGTATATTTCCATTTTTATCAACTATTTTTAGAATAGGAGTTAATTCATTTACTTTTTTACCACCAGTAGCAAAAACTGAATAAGCTCTTGCCATTTCCAGAGGTGTGACTTCTGAGCTACCTAATGCCAAAGATAAATTATTGGATAATTTGCTGGTTATACCTAATTTTGTGGCTGTGGCTATAACAGCTTTGATACCAACCATATCCAGTGTTTTGATTGCTATAGTATTAATAGAGTGTTTAATTGCTTCCATAACTGTCATACTGCCATGAAATCTTCCATCGAAGTTTTTTGGATTCCAATTAAGACCAGGCTGAGAATAACTAACAGCTTCATCCACAACTTGACTGTATGGAGTTAAAAGTTTTTTACTAAAAGCAGTTAAATAAACAATCGGCTTAAATGATGATCCAGGCTGTCTTTTTGCTTGAGTGATACGATTAAATTCACTTGTTGAATAATTAACGCCGCCAACAAGAGAGCGAATATAACCATTATTTGGGTCAACAGAAACTAATGCTCCTTGAGTAATATTTAACCTTTTTAGTCTGCCAATACTTTCTTCTAATGTCTTTTCGGCATGTTCTTGAGCCTCAGAATCAACCGTAGTATATATTTTTAAGCCACCTGTTTTGAGTGTGTTATCATCATATTTTGAACGCAATAAAGAAATTACATAACTGGTAAAATAAGGATAACTTATCTTGTAACTCTTTTTTAAGCCGACAAGATATATTTTAGTTTTCTTGGCATTATCTGATTCTTGTTGAGTTATATATTTATTTTTTACCATATTTTGTAAGGTTAAAGATTGTCGCCATTTTGCTCTTTCAAGACTCTTGTATGGTGAATAGTATTCGGGACTACTCAAAAGACCTCCTAACATTGAAGATTCAGCAAGATTTAAATTTTTTACTGATTTTCCAAAAAACACTCTTGATGCAGATTCAACACCATAAGCATTATGACCCCAATAAACTTCATTTAAATAAAGCTGTAAAATTTGTTCTTTAGTTAAAACATTCTCAATTTTTCTTGCCATGAATAACTCAGCAATTTTTCTACTTATTTTCATATCACGAGTTAAAAATAAGTTTCTAGCTAATTGTTGGGTCAATGTACTTCCACCACCACGAACAAGATGTAGACCAGGTATAAAACTTATTACAGAACGAAAAACCGCTTTGGAATCAACGCCACTATGACTATAGAATCGTTCATCTTCCATCGAAATAACCGCATTTTGGACATTTTTTGGAATTTGATTAATTGGTATTACTACCCTATTTTCTTCATCATAGATTTTACCTAAAAGATGATTATTACTATCATAAATTTGACTAGTTTGATTTGGTGAATAATCTTTAATTTGATTAACATCAGGAAGAGCTGATGAAATACTAAAAATGGCAATAGTTGCCCCAGAAACAAGGCTAAATATAATAATCGTAAAGATTATTAAGACTCTCTTTATGCCTTGATTTTTGGTATTAGATTTCTTTCTTTTACCTCTAATATATAATTTATCTGCCATAAAAAACTTTATAAATAACTCATATCAAATTTAAATTAATAATGTCATAGACTAGAACATATTACCATGTTTAGAAATTAGAACATTCTTTATATTTATTTTATGTATAACAATACCATAGACAGTTTGGAAACATATATTAATAAAGAAATATAAATATCAGTTCCTGTATTAAAATTAATTTAGCAAAACCAAAATTAAAAAATAGGAGCTGAACTAATTATGCCAGAATTATTGTCAATAATAAATTGCTTAAGAATATATTTTCCGAAAAACTTTAATACATTTGTTTCAATAATAAATGCTTTGATGTGTATGTCAGGTTCAAAAACAATGTTAAATATATCTCGATATACAAATGAAGAAGCTTGCTACAAAACAATAGAAAGATTCGATAACAGGTTAATACCGTGGTTTGAAATGAATTTGATATTGATACGAAAATTTTTATTAGGTGAAAGCACTTTACTTTTATTATCAAGTGATGAAACAGTAGTAAGAGATGGTTTAAAAAGCCTTGTCAATTATCCTGGATTTGCTGGGGAATAGTAAATTTAAATGTACTCCCTTTTTCGATTTCACTTTCAACCCAAATATTACCACCATGCTTTTCAACAAATTCTCTGCATAAAATCAGACCCAGGCCTGTTCCTGCATCTTCTTTTGATGTTCCCTGTGTCATATAATGCGAATCTATTCTAAAAAGTTTACTCTGAACTTCCATGGGGATTCCTATTCCTGTATCGGTAACTGAAATTTCTGTAAGGTGATCCTCTTCTTTTAATTTTATGGTTATAGTGCCGTATTCCTGAGTAAATTTTATTGCATTTGTCAATAAATTACGAATAATCGTTTCAAACAAATTCCCATCTACCATCAATGAAATATCGTCGGGTATAGCATTTATTATTTCAATATTTTTGTTATTCGCTTGAGATGCACTTATTTCAATACATTTTATTATAATATCCCTTATTTTATGATAATTTGGGCTAAATTTAATCTTATTGGTTTGTGTTTCTGCCCATTCCAGTAAATTTTCGAGTAAATCACTACATTGTTTACTTGATTTATAAATAACTTGAATCTTTTTTTCAATCATATTGACATCTAAGTTATTGTTAAGATGCCTTAAAATAAATTGGGAACTTAGCATCAGACTTGTAAAAGGATTTCTCAGATCATGTGCAATAATAGAGAAAAATTTGTCTTTTGTTGCATTGAGTTCTAATAGTTTTTCACGAGACTGTTTTATCTCTATATGAGTAGCAACCCGTGCTGTTAGTTCTGGTATATTAAAAGGTTTAGTAATATAATCAACAGCGCCAAGTTCAAAGCCTTGCAATAATTTCTCCGGGTCGCTAACTGCCGTTAGGAATATTACAGGAATACTTTCTGTAACGGGGTTTGATTTTAGAGCTTTGCAAACTTCAAATCCATCCATTCCCGGCATTTCTATATCAAGTAAAATTAAATCCGGAAGTTCTGTCTTTACCATTTCCAGGGCAATACTACCTGAAGATGAAATACAAATATTATATCCTTTGTTGTGAAGAATACTACCTAATACCTGAATGTTTTTGGGTGTATCGTCAACAATTAGAATTAAGGCTTTTTTTATTATTTCCATATTTTTTATTTATTAATTAAAATGGTTAATTCTGACAAACTCGCATAAATTTTATCAGTGTCAAATGTTGCGATATTATCATTTAACCGGGCACAATAATCTTTTATAATATTAGGTTTTTCGGTACACATTTCTAATTCTTTTCCAAAACGAATTAAATCGTCAAAATTTAATGATTTCTGTAATTTAAGAATTGTATGCATAAATTTTTTGTTTAGTTCAACTTTGGTTTCTATTGGTAATTCTTCCTGAGTATTTATTTGTGTTGAAATATTTTCAATCTCTTTGCCAATTTCAATATCCTGTTCGTAGGGTAAATATTTAGTAAGTAATTCTACGAGTTCATACTTATAAATTGGTTTTAATAAATAATCGTTTGCAATACTACCAAATTTATCTTTTTCATGTTTCATTCCCGATGCGGTTAGTGCAATTATTGGTATGTTTTTTAAATCTTTGTCCAATTTTAGAATATTAATTGCTGTATATCCATCCATTACAGGCATTTGCATATCCATTAATATAATATCGGGTCTATTTTTACGGGCTACGCTAATACAATCTTCGCCATTTTCGGTTTCTATTATAGTGATATTAAGAGTTTCAAGATAACCTTTAAGTACCTGGCGGTTAGAGAGTACGTCTTCTGCTATAAGCAAGATCGGGTTTTTAAATCGAATATTTTTGAGCCAGCTTTTTTCAATATTCATATCATTACTGATATTTAAATCTCCTATTTCTATATTGAAAAGTGAAACACTAAAAACCGAACCTTTGCCATATTTGCTTTCTACCGAAATGGTTCCATCAAGTAATTTTGTTAAACGCTTGGTAATACTTAATCCTAAACCTGTGCCACCATACTTATTACTGCTTTTATTATCTAATTGTATAAAAGGCTCGAAAATATTTGTAAGTTGGTTGTCAGGAATACCTATTCCGCTATCTTTAACCGAAATCACCAAGTCCATTTTACTATATTCTTCTTTTTTAGGTATTATGTCAATAATAATATCCACACTTCCAGCATGTGTAAATTTAACAGCATTCCCAATAAGGTTGAATAAAATCTGGCGAAGGAATTTTTCGTCGGTAATAATATTTTCGGGTATATTGTCTGCAATTTGGATATTGATGAGTATTCCTTTTTCGGTTGCTTTCATTAGAAAAATTGTTTGTATTTCTTTTATAAGGTTATTCAAATTTACGGACTGAAGGTCAATAACCATACGACCAGCTTCCACTTTGGAAAGGTCGAGAATGTCGTTTATAAGATTTAGTAACACTTTACTGCTTTGAATAATATTGTCTAGATATTCAGTATTTACTTTATTGTCCTGGTTTTTTTCTTTCAATATACTGGAAAAACCTACAATAGCATTGAGTGGGGTGCGTATTTCATGGCTCATGTTGGCAAGAAATACACTTTTCATTTGGTTAGCATCTTCAGCTAATTTTTTAGCATTTTCAAGTTCTACTTCAACTCTTTTCCTTTCGATTATATCAATATTAGCGATTTTTAATTCTTCAGCCCTTTTTTCTTTTTCTTCGTTTTGAAAGACAAGTTCTTTGTTGGCAATGCTTAACTCTCCAGCCCTTTTTTCTTTTTCTTCGTCCTGAAAGGCAAGTTCTATGTTAGCAATGCTTAACTCTCCAGCCCTTTTTTCTTTTTCATCGTTTTGAAAGATAAGTTCTTTGTTAGCAATTTTTAATTCTTCAGCTCTTTTTTCTTTTTCATCGTTTTGGAAGATAAGTTCTTTGTTAGCAATTTTTAATTTTTCAGCTCTTTTT
>JACMQJ010000077.1 GCA_014377055.1 Candidatus Sericytochromatia bacterium | reverse complement strand
TTATTTTGTTCTCTACTTGTCATATATCTAACCTTTTAAAGATTCAATAGGGATAAGAGTTGGTTTAGAAAAGTAAAAACCTTGAACATAATCAGTTTCTTTAGAAATACAATAATCAAGTTCTTCTTTTGTTTCTACTCCTTCTGCCAAAATTTTTATGCCATTTTCTTTGCAAATATGATTTAAAGCATTAAAAATGGATTGCTTAAATTTATTTTTATCTATATCTCTGATTATTCCCATATCTACTTTGATATAGTCTGGTCTTAATTCTGATAATAAGCTAAGAGATGAATATCCACTACCAATATCATCAAGAGCTATTTCAAAACCTAATTTTCGATATGATTCCAAAAATGATTTTAGGTGGGCTGTATCTATAATATGCTCTGTTTCTATAATCTCAAAAACTATATTAGCTGGGTCATGACCAAGTTTATCAACCCATTCAAAAGTATCTTTTAAGCCTGTATCTGGATTATAGATAGATGTTGGCACAAAATTAATAAATATTTTTTTATCAATCTTATTGGCATGTGCATTTGTTAATGCACATTCACGAGCTTCACGGTCAAGATAATAAAGTAAATCATTTTTGGCAGCAGTCTTAAAAATAAGGCTTGAACCCATTAGAGTTCCATCTTCTTTTAGACCTCTTGATAAACATTCATAAGCATAAATTTCATTTTTCTTTATATCAACTATTGGTTGAAAGTATGTCTGGAGTGTTTTATTATTAAGTATGTAGATTAAGTCTTTACCCTTAATTAGTCGATAAGTTTTTGATAATGACTGAGTTTTACCAAATGTATTAAAATCAAGTTGCTCACCTTCTTCCAAAAACAAGATATTAATTGCTTCCATCTCTATTTCATTGTATAAATCTTGTCTATCAATAATATCAACTATGAATGTTTCTAAAAAAATAACTTCAACTTTAATACTTTTTTTTAGTATATTATAGATATATTTTTTATCATCGAGATATTTAACTATTTTTGCCTGCAAGTGTATAAGAGTGAAGCTCATCAAAAGTATGCCTTGCTTTTTTGGTAATTTAGGTAATAATTCGTGTACTCCCATTGATTTTTTTTTACTATCGGAAGCAAATTCGCTCATCAAATAATATAATTCCTACAAATTTTTTACTCTAATTACATTGTTAAATATTAACATGAATCATTAGCTACTTAATAATGATATTATGATTTTTTTGTCTTTAACTGATAAAATATAGCTTAGATTACAAATAAGGTGAAAAAATCTATTAATTATGGAGAATAATTTTGATGTTATTGTTGTAGGTCTTGGAGCTATGGGTAGCTCTGCTTGTTACTATTTGAGCCAAAATAATATTAATGTCTTGGGTCTTGATCAGTTTAATCCTCCTCATAACTTTGGCTCTTCACATGGTGAAACTAGAATCATTAGAGAAGCATATTTTGAACATCCTTTATATGTTCCACTTGTACAAAGAGCTTATGATTTATGGGAAGATTTACAACAAAAAACAACAAATATTAAAAGCGACAAATTAGAAAATAATGAAAGTGCTTTATTAAGTGATAGATTATTTTTAAAAACTTCTGGTTTAATGCTTGGCAAAAAAGATTCAGGGGTTGTTAGCGGAGCAAAAAAAAGTGCTGAAACTCATAACTTAAACTACAAATTATTTAATTCTGATCAAATAAAGAAAAACTATCCTGCTTTTAATATTCCCGCTGATAATATAGGTATTTTAGAAAATAGAGCTGGTATTTTATTTCCTGAAAAATGTATAAAAAAATATTTGGAATATGCAAAGAATAAAGGCGTTAAAATTAACTATAATGAAAAAATGATTAGTTGGAAGTCTAATAATTCAAATATAACTGTCACAACTGATAAAAATGTTTATTACACCGATAAATTAATCTTAAGTACTGGTGCATGGATAAAAGAAATAATACCAAACTTAAAACTAAAGATCACTAGACAAGTTTTATTTTGGTTAGATACAAAGGGAAATGACGAGTTTAAGTCTGAAAAATTTCCTATTTATATTTGTGAAAAAAATCCCGAAAAAATATTTTATGGATTTCCAGATTTAGGAACAGGAATGAAAATTGCTTTTCATAATCATGGTCAAGAAATAAAACCTGATAATTTGGATAAAAATATTTATTCTGACGAAATAAAAGAAATATCTGATATTGTAGGTAAATATTTTCCAAAATTAAAAACAAACATTATTAAAAGTGAAGTTTGTATGTATACAAATACAGAGGATGAAAATTTTATTATTGATTATTATCCAAGTAACAATAATGTTATTGTTGCTAGTCCATGCTCAGGTCATGGATTTAAGTTTTCTAGTGCTATAGGAGAGATCTTAAGTCAAATGGCAAATAACACATCACTAAAATTTGACTTAGATCCTTTTAAAATACAAAAAAGACTTAATCGTTAAATTAAGTCTTTTTGGTTTAATATTTCTAAAAGCTAGAATTAATATCTAGATCTTGGTTGACGGTCTCTGAAACTTCTTTCTTCACGAGGTTTTGCTTCATTTACCTTAACTTGTCTTCCCTGTGATTCCCAACTTCCAAGAGCATCAATTGCTTCTTGAGCTTGAGCATTATTTGGCATTTCTACAAAGCCAAAACCCTTAGAACGCCCAGTAGCCTTATCATTGATAATACTAGCAGCAGATACTTCACCAAATGCTCCGAACTTCTCTTTTAAGTCATCTTCTGTAAACTTATAAGGAAGATTTCCAACGTAAATGTTCATACAAACCTCACACAAAAAAATAAAAACAAACTACTGCCTTAAAAACGAATTGATAAATGTAGTTAATTTAAATTAATCTAACCCTATCTTAAAACATATTTTATATTCTAAAACTTTTTTTAAAAAAATACAAGTCAAATTTTGAATTTTCTTTAATATTTATTAGGATATTTTTTTTATCCTAATAAATAACAAATAATTAAATCAATTTAATAGACCTCTTGCATAATTCATTATTATTTATCAATAATCTTGAGATCCTCAATTCCACTAGGTTTCATTCAGGATTACGTGTCACTCTTAGGTACGAAGAGTCTTTTTACTTACACCAAATCTAACAAAGAGTTGAGATATGCAAGAAGTCTAATGAAATAATTTTACTTTAGAACCATCAATAGTTTTATAGACTTCAAGCTTAGTTGGGAAAGCTTCTTTTAATTCATTCATGTGGGTAATAATTAATATTTTTTCAAAATCAGCAGAAACTGTATTGATTGATTCTATTAGTCTGGAAATACCTTTGGCATCTTGTGTTCCAAATCCTTCATCAATAACAAGTGTCTTTAATTTTGTCCCTGAACGTCTAGCTAAGAGCTTGGATAATGCCAATCTAATAGCAAAGTTAACTCTAAAGGCTTCACCTCCACTATACATTTCATAGTTTCTTGTACCCAATTCATCACTAATAAATATATCTAGCGTTTCGGTTATTTTATCATTTGTTTTATTTTCTTTTCTGGTATTAAAGCTGATGTGCATACGACCCTCTGTGATCCTATTTAAAAGCTCATTAGCAGCATTTTCTATTTCGGGTATAGCATTTTCAATAATTACAGATTGAATGCCTTTTTTACCAAAAGCATTGACTAATTCTTTATAAAGCCTAACTTCATAATCTAGTTTTTCTTGTTTATCTTGATTCTCTTTCATACTTTCTTTGAATTTAGAAAATTGTTCTATTTTTTCGGTATTTTTACTGACTGAAATTGTTAGCTCATTATTCTCTTTTCTAATTCTAAGGTGAACTTGATTTTTTTCATCCAATTTAACTGTTGATTTAGTTAGTTTTTCTTCAAGTGAAGGTATTTTTTCTACTTTTTTAGAGTTTTCTAAAATATCATTGTCTAGCTTTATTTTATTTTTATCCATACGAAATAACTCTTCATTAATAGCTACACTCCTAGTGATTGACTGTTGTAACTGATTCCAATAACTATCGTAATCTTTTAGATTAATGATAGATTCTCTTAAGATTTGATGTTCTTCTTTTTTATAGGCAATGTTACTTAATTCTAAAGTTAATGAGTTTAACTCAGATTCTTTATCTTTGGCAAAAATATTATTTTCAAGGCTATCTTTCAAACTAGTTATTTTTAAATCTAGTTTTGGCAAAACTTCAATAATTTTATTTAAAGTACTTTCAGATGACTTAATATTATCTATTTTACCTTCTGCCCATTTCCAATTATTAACCTCAGCTTGTATTAGAGAAAGTTTTTCTGGATTATAATCAATAGTAATAATCTGATTTTCTACTTCCAGAATTTCAGTTTGTAAATCATGATTAATATTATTATTTGTTATTTTGTCTGACAATAAAGATAATTTTTTTTGTAACTCATTAATCTGTTCTTCTGCAATTTTGGCATTAGAAAGCATTTTTTCATATTCACCTAATTGTTTTTGCAGTACATCACGAGCTTTTATTTCACTGCTAAGTTTAGTGTAATCGTTACGATAATCTTCTTTTTTCTTTTGAGCTAAAGAGTTTTCAATATTAATTTTTTCTATCTCATATTCTATGGCTTGAATATCTTGTCCATATTTTTCAATTATTTTTTTGCGATCAATTTCATCAAGAGAACGGCTACACATAGGACAATTCGCTTCATGAAAGTCTGACCAATGTTTTATTTTATCGGAATAAACTTTTATTTCTTCTTGTTTTTGAGCTATAAGCTTATTATTATTTTCAATATTAGCTCCAAGTTTAGTACCATTCTCTTTGATATTATCTCTTAAAACAATTTTACGTTCTATCTCAGCTAGATCAGAATTAATTTTTTCTAATTGCTCTTTAATATCTTTTACTGAATCTATCTGTAATTTTCTTTCAGATATTTGTGTTGTAATTTTACTTTCAGATATTTTTATTTCTTGTATTTCAAGTTGTAGTTTTTTATCAAGTAAAACTTTTTTTTGTGTCAATTTTTGCGAGAGAGCAGATTTATTTTGATACTCATTCTCAGTTTCTTTAGCTTTGGTTAATTTGTCTATAGCCTCTAATACTTTATCTTTATCTTTAATTACTTTTTCATGCTCAAGCTGATCACGATGATAATTTTCTGATCTCTCTTGAAGCTTTTGTAATTCTATTTTAATATCATTTCTTTGATTATTTATTTCTGTCTTAAGTGTATTGATCTTATTTTCTATTTCGGAAGTTTTAATTAATTTATCAGAATAAATATCATTTTCTTTTTTAAAATTGTTTAATTTATTATATTTAGCTTCTATTTCTTCTTTACGAACAATTAAGCTATCTAAGTTAATTATTTCGTTTTTTAGCTTTTCCAAGTCTCTATTTAATAGTTCAAGAGTATTTTTATTATCATGATAAACTTTATCTATCTGTTTTAAAATTGATAATTCATTTTTATAATTTTCTTTTTCTTCAATCATCCATGACAGATCACTTTCTATTAAAACTAAATCATTTGCCGAATTTTCAAGGCTCATCCTGTCAATAGATAGTTTTTCTCTGACTAATTCTTCATCTTGAATAATCTCGTTATACTTTTCTGTTTCTTTTGAAATAGCAACTTTATCATTTTCTATTTCTTTTAGCTTATCTTTTGCTCTCTCTTGTAATGTATCAAACTGTTTTAAATTTAGTATCTCAGCTAATATTTTTTTCCTTTCTATAGGGCTTTTTGTGGTAAATTGATCAGCTTTTCCCTGCAAAATAAAGGCTGAATTAATAAATGTTTGGTAATCCATTTTAACAATTTCAATAATTCTATTTTGACTCTCTTTGATAGTTTTACCTGTAATCGACTTATAACCATTCTCTGATAATACTTGAAATTCAAGTGAGGATTCTGATTTTTTTTTACCTTTTTTGCGAGTTGAACGCATAATTCGATATAACTGATCTTCTATTTTAAAAATC
>JACMQJ010000482.1 GCA_014377055.1 Candidatus Sericytochromatia bacterium | reverse complement strand
TTATTAAACTAATTATTCTCTGTTTGTCAGTTTAGTACTATTTTTTGATTGTATCATAGTTAATATTTTGTATAATCTTTCGCCTGATACTTGCCAAGTAGATAAATTAGATTTATCTATTAATATTTTGCTTCTATTTTCAAATAAATATCTCATTTTATTGCTTAGATCATTGATGTCAGGTTCAAGTATTTGTTCATAGCTACCCATCATAGCTAGGCTATCACCTGGATTTATTAAACCTGATTTTTGTAAATCATTAGATACGGATACTTTTTTAGTATTTATTTTATAATCTTTAACAAATTCATCTGTTGGACCACCTTCACTAACCAAAGGAATACAACCACAGGACATTGCTTCTTGAATGTGCATACCAAATCCTTCTGCACGATAAGGGTGAACTATAACGTCTGAATTTTTGTATAATTGAGCCATTTCATCCTCTGATTTTATATCACTTAATATATTAGCTTGAGCATATCCACTATTGTTCATTTGATTAATTATTTCAGGTAAATTACTTTTACCATAAACTTGTGGTGTATCTTTTATCATCAGATGAACATTATCTTGTTTTGTAAAAGTCTTTTTCCAAGCATTAAGTAACAAATCAATCCCTTTTCTATAAACAATTCCACCAATATAAATAAATCTAAAAGTTTCTGAATCAAATCTATTATTTGTATTAAATAACTCAGGATTAAACCCTGGATACATAACAGATATTTTTTCAGGATTTAATCCAGCTTCAATAAAAATATTGGCACACCAATCACTAATAGTAATGACATGATCAGCAAATGTTTCAAATTTGTATTGCCATTCAAAAAGTATTCTTGTATTTTCTATTGGTTGTATAAAAACTACTTTTGTCTTTTTTGATTCAGGCCAACGCCATAATGGAGGATAAGAGTGCCTTATCTGCAAATCAGGTATTAGTTTCGGTTTATTCTGTAATTCATTTAGCTTATTTACTACGTTAATAGATAGTTTATAACTTTGATCATATTTATCTAATGGATGAATAAATACATCAACATATTTGTCAAGCTCTATAGCAATATTTCTATTTATTATTGCCAAAGAATGATTACTAAAAAAATTACCCATAATTTCGACTATCATATTAAAAAAAATGTTCCTTATCAGGGTAATATGTAGCTAAATTTTTCACTTATTGTGTTCCCAATTGGCAGAAGCACATTGACCTGCCCCAGAAAAAACTTTTACTGTGATAGCATGGATTTTAAAATTTTCTATTTCTTCAGGATTATCAATCAATTTATCTAGTATTAATGAAGAAAAATCTTCTAAAGTTGCGTTTTCTATTGGTAAAACTAAGGCATCTCTTTTTAAAAAAATCATTTTTTCATGATTAAATTCTGCATAAATATATTTTTCATCCTCAGTTATATTTAAATACTTAGATTTACCAGGCAAAATAAAAATTTCATTCCATTCTTTACATAGACTATTGATTCTTTTTTTATAATCGCCATAATCAAAACACATGCCATTTTCAATAATTTCAGCTGTTATCGAAACGTAGACGTTAAAATTATGACCGTGAAGATTTTCTCTATCGGTTGCAGAAAAAATTGTAAAGTGTCCAGCCGAAAACTTCATCCCTTCTTTGTATAATTCAATAACTGTAGTTCTCATAAATCTCCTAACATTGGTCTTAGTATTATTTCTTCAACTACTGTAATTGGGCTTAAGTTGTAGATATCAAAAATACTTTGTGCTATATCTTGAGCTGGCATTAATCTGTTTTCTGGTAACTCAACCCCATCCCATGATGCTGTAAGAGTAGCACCTGGAAGTATTGATATAACCTTAATATTATGTTCTTTCATTTCTTCTCTTAAAGCTTTAGAAAGACCAATTAAGGCATGCTTGGATATACAATAAGAACCACTATCAGGATAAGCTTTGATGCTTGCTGTACTACCGATATTAAAGATAGTTCCTTCTTTTTTTTCAATCATTTTCGGTAAAATTTTACGTGTCAGATAATATGTACCAAATAAATTGGTAAACATTAATTCTTCAAAAATGCCATCAGCTTCGTCTGAGATTCTTCCTTGAATAAATTTGCCAACATTATTAATTAAAATATCTATTGAACCGAATTTTTCTAAAATTGTATCCGCAAAATCATTGACGCTTTTTTTATCGCTCATATCACATTGAAAAAAATTAATCTCAGGGAATAATTTATTATTTTCATCAACGTTCTTGGCACTACTAGAACAAACTATTACTTCAAAATTATTGGCAACAAATTTTTTTGCTGTTTCCAAACCAATTCCTTTAGTTCCACCTGTTATTAAAACTTTTTTCAATGTATATCTCCATATAAAATCTTTTTAATTATATGATGTTATTTTGGTTAAAGGTTGTTTAATTTAAGAAATTCTTTATCAATTTTAAAAATACATACAATTTACAATATCTACTATGTTGCTCTTATTGATATTATAAATTAGAGCGTTATTATAAATCGTTTGATCATTATAATAGAGTTTTAAAAATGCTTTTTCAGTTTATAAAACATTATCGAATATTGGAGCAATTATTAATGATAGAAATGAAAAAGTCTTAAGATTTAAATTCAAAATATATTCTATAAATATTTTCCCTAAAAAATTATTGTTAAATACTTCTGTCGCAGGTTTGTATATACTTGTTCAAAATTGGTTTAAAAAATTAAAACTTTATTCGAGTTGAGCTAAGTCTCAATCCTATTTACAAAGGACTGCAAGCCAATTTTACTTGAGTATATACAAGAAGATTTTAGCTTATAAAAAGAATTTTATATAGAATTTGGTGGATCATTATTCACCTTTTAACTATTATTTTTTCTATTTGCATTTATAATAATATCAAATTAATCTATAATATTTAAGTAAAAACTAAGTTGAAAACTGTGAGAAAGTTGTGAAAATATTGTGATTCTTTTTAAATTAAGATTTTTTATCTTTTAATAAAGTTATGATTAAAGAGTAACAATATTTCGTAGTTCTTAAGCTATAACATATTATTGAAAATAAAACGCTAAATGGAGATATAAAGATGTGCATAAATATTAAATCTGGGGTAACTATAACGGAAACTTCTTCACAGGCAAAAAAAACAATAGATCATAAAGATGATTCTTCTGTTATAAGCGAAATAAAGCCTTTTTCCGTTGATAAAGCAAAAATTTCATCTGTTACTTCCTCTACAAGTATTTCTGCTACTCCCTTATCTCATATCTCATTTTTTGATACTTTAAAACATAATGTATTAGAAGTAGCTGGTAGTATGGCTGTAACATTAGGTAAAGTACCTATTATCAATAAAACGGGCTATTTAGTTTATGGAAAGCTTACCGAACCTCATAATGAAGCTGACGAAAAATATAAAGATAAAGCAATGGGAAATATTGGCTTTTTAACTCCTAATCTATTACGTGGTTCACAACCCAGAGAAGATGATTTTTCAAAATTAAAGAAAATGGGAGTAAATACTATTATTAACCTTAGACCAGAAGAAAATTGGGAAAAGCCAATGATTGAAAAAAGTGGTATGAAAGAAATTTATTTGCCAATACCAGCAGTAGGAAAACCTTCAAATAATCAAGCTTTACAGTTTTTAAGTGAAGTAACAGATCCTACAAATGGTAAAGTCTTTTTTCATTGTTTACATGGAGCCGATAGAACTGGTGCTATGGCAGCAGCTTATAGAATTGCTGCTCAGGGGTGGACAGTTGATCAGGCTATAACTGAAATGCCTAAATATAATTTCCATGATGGTTTTGAAGATGCAAAAATTTATTTTGTTAAGGATTTTGGTAGCTACTGGAAAGATTTACCACAACAGGAAAAAAATAAGATATTACATAAATAGCAGTACTTGTAGATATATTCTAAAGAAATAATTTGGTCACAAATAATGTTTAATCAAAACTGTAACTTTAGCACTGTTAACATATTTAAAAAGATGTGTCCTGTCAGAAATAAAATTTAACCTGTCACAACACAATAGACTTAATCGTACATGAATAAACCCTATAGAAGTAACATCCTCATCTTCGATAC
>JACMQJ010000481.1 GCA_014377055.1 Candidatus Sericytochromatia bacterium | reverse complement strand
TTGATCATTGTTTTCAGTGGTAATTGTTATAATCTCACCATTTTTAATATCTCGAATTTTTGTATTGGTAAAAATTCTACCTCCATTTTGTAAGATAGCTTTTTCCAAGCCTTGTAAATATTTTAGTGGGTTAAATTGAGCCTGGTTTGTAAAGCAAAGGTTCTTTCCCATATTAAAGGATTTAACAGGAGAAGTGTCATTAAGAGTAGCAGGAATATCTACTTTTTTACATGCTTCAAATTCTTTACTAAGCTCAGAATAATCTTCGCCTGGTGGAGTAAATAAGTAGGCATTAACTCTTTCAAAGTCGCAATCTATATTTTCAATTTTTACTATTTCTTCTATTTTATCAAGTGCTTTTTTTTGGCTTTCTGCAACAAGTTTAGTATTATCCAAACCATGAATACTTTCCAGATTATAATATCTTTCATCAAGTTCACTGGTTATCTGTGCTGTGGTTCTACAGGTTTCACCCTTGGCAATACTTTTCATATCGACAACAACTACATCTTTACCCTGTTTGGTAAGCAAATAGGCTGTTGTCATACCTGCTATACCTGCTCCTACAATACAAACCTCCGTTTGAATATTCTCTATTAATGTACTGTTAGATGAAAAGTTTTCAAATTCTAACCAGTAAGATTTAGTTTGTTTATTGTCTTTTTGCATTTTTCCTCAATTCTAATACTTTGCCAAAAATAATGCGTCAATAATACTTAAATGTTTTATTCATAAAGCTTTGAAGCTTTAGCTATTATTAACTGCTTAATCTAAGTTTATTGAATTTTGTTAAGAATTGGATATAAGATTTAATAAAAAACTTATCTTCTATTTCAACACCATAGACACATAGGCTTAAACGTAGTATTTATATTAAATATATTTAACACAAAATATAGGTTTCAGATTCTCTTGATGCTTAATTTACATCAACTGTATAAGGTATTGCTATTTAGCTTAATTAAATTAAATACCATTTTAACGCTTTTAAAAAATTTCTTAATATTGTGTGTAATGATAAGTGCAAAGGAGGGGATAAGAGCAAATGAAGAGACTAAAAAAAGGAAAAAAAGAATCAACCATATCTTTTAATTTACTTTTTTATTTGTTAATATTTATTAATGATTAATTACGTACTACACAATAAGGAATAAATTTATGACACAAATATCAAAAAATGAAATGAAAAAATTATTAAAAGATACAAAAACAATTGCAATCGTAGGTTTATCATCCAAGTCAGAGAGACCTAGCTATGGTGTAGCTGAATATTTACAAAATTATGGATACAAAATATATCCTGTTAATCCTGCAGAAACAGAAGTGTTAGGTGAAAAGTCATATCCAGATTTAAAAAGTTTGCCTGTCATACCTGATTTAGTTAATGTTTTTCGTAAAAGTGAAACGGTCTTACCTATTGTAGATGAAGCAATTGAAATAGGGGTAAAATTCATTTGGTTTCAGTTAGGTGTTATCAACGATGAGGCAATAAAAAAATCTCAGGATAATAATATAAATGTAGTTGTAGATAAGTGCCTAGCTGTCGAACATAGATTATTAGGTTTATAATTATGAATAAAAAAATTGTCATTATTGGTGGTGGTTTTGGTGGTCTTTCGGCAGCTAAAACTTTTAAAAATAAAAATGTTGATGTTACTTTAGTCAATAAAACAAATTATCATTTATTTCAACCTCTACTATATCAAGTTGCCACAGCATCATTATCACCTAGTGATATAGCTAGCCCGATTAGATCTATTTTGCGGAATCAACAAAATGTAAAAGTTATTTTGGATGAAGTAATAGAAATAAATAAAGAAAATAGTTATATAAACCTTAAATCAGAAGGACATATTTCTTTTGATTATTTAATTATTGCTGTAGGTGCAAAACATTCCTATTTTGGACATGATGAATGGGAAAAATTTGCACCTGGTCTAAAAACGCTAAATGATGCTTTAAATATTAGAGAAAGAGTTTTATCTTCTTTTGAAAAAGCTGAAATAACTGAGGATCTTTTGGAAAGAGAAAAATATCTAAATTTTGTGATAGTTGGTGGTGGACCAACTGGCGTTGAAATGGCTGGAGCAATAGCCGAGATTGCGAGAGATACCTTAGTCAAGGATTTTAGGAACATAGATTCAAAAAATACAAAAATACAGTTAATAGAAGGACAAGAAAGATTATTAATGGCTTATGATAATAAATTGTCGGAATATACTAGAACTACTCTTGAAAAAATGGGTGTCAAGGTTAGAGCAAAAACAGTTGTTACAGAAATAAATGAAAATGGTATAAAAATAGGAGATGAATTTATTTCAAGTAACAACGTTATTTGGGCAGCTGGTAATAAAGCAGCACCAGTACTAAAAACACTTAATATCGAATTAGATAATTCTGGAAGAGTAATTGTTGATTCAGATTTATCAATACCTTTATATCCAAATATTTTTGTTATTGGTGATGCTGCTAATGCAAAAGATAATAGTGGTGTCCTATTACCTGGTTTAGCTCCTGTTGCTACTCAAGCTGGTAAATATGTAGCAAACCTAATCATTAAGGATCAAAATAAAGAGCAAAGAAAAGCTTTCAAATATTTTGATAAGGGTACAATGGCAACTATAGGGAGAGCAAAGGCTGTAGTTAAAATTGGAGGCTTTGAGTTTACAGGCTTTTTTGCATGGCTCACTTGGACTTTTGTTCATATAATGTTTTTGGTGAGCTTTAGAAGTAAGGTTATTGTTATGTTACAGTGGTTATGGTTATATATTTCTAATCAAAGAAACTCAAGGTTAATTGTTAAAGAAAATATTGATATAGAACAAAAAACTTTAAACTAATCATGAAATATCAATATTATTAAAAATCAAATATTATTGTGGTCACAAATATTTTTTTAATGTTTGTCGGTTTGATTAACCTAATGATATAATTTAAACAATTATAAATTTAATATGTCTACAAATAAGATTCTGACTTTGGAGGTCTAATGAAAATAAAAAATATTTTACTGTCATTAATGGGATTATCACTAGCAACAGCTATATCAGGATGCGGAAACTATACCAATTTCCCTGCTCAGTATCATATTTCAGGAACATCAAGTCTTATTGCTAAGATTGCTTATCCTAGTGCTGTAGCTGGTGCAACTGCTTCTAATGCCTCAGTAACACTTCCAAAATTATCACTTAAAGGAGAACCTGGTAGTATTGGTGCAACTTTTGAAAAAATGGATATTTCATACAGTGTTTCTGATATAACAACAACTAGTTTACCTGTCAGTTTTAGAGTTGACTCATCTAATTTTAGAGATAGTGCTGGTAAAGTTGTGGCTGATGGAGGCACATTTGAACTACCTGTGGTTAATGCTAAGGTTCTTGAATACGGCAAAAGACAAAGTGTTAATAACATTTCAGCTTTAGTAACCCTAACTGGTACAGATGACGCTAGCTGGCCAACATCAATAACTGTCAATGTTCCGATTGTATTCTTACCTTCTTCATCAGCAGGCGGAGCAGTCACACCCTAATAATGAGAATAAAAACCTATAAAAACACAAGAGGTCAGTCAATGGTTGAATATGCCATTATTGCCTCTGTAGTTATTCTAGGTTTGGTAGCCGCTTCTAATGGTATTGCTTTTATGATGAAGGGGCAGGTTGAAAGCACCGCACAAGGTTTATCTAGTGGAAGTTACCCCAAAAACTGATCATAATCTAATAAAAATTCTTTCTGAAGAAGTTTCTAATCAAATAGCAGCAGGTGAAGTCGTTGAAAGACCTTCATCTGTTGTCAAGGAATTAGTAGAAAACTCAATCGACGCCAATGCAACTGAAATAATTGTTGACATTCAAAATAGTGGCAGATCTCTCAAAATAACAGATAATGGACAAGGTATATCTCCAGAACAAGCAGAGCTTGCTTTTAGAAGATTTGCGACCAGTAAATTAAGAACTGAAAGTGATCTTTGGTCATTATCAACAATGGGTTTTAGAGGTGAGGCATTAGCTAGTATTGCTAGTATTGCCAAAGTAGAGATGAAAACACGTAGAAGACAAGATGATCAAGGAACAAAAATAAATATTCATGGTAGTAACACAATAGGTATCGAGCCTGTAGGTGTTAGCTATGGTACATCTATTAATATCGATGAATTATTCTATAATACACCAGCTAGACTAAAATTTTTAAAGAGTGATAGTACCGAAGTTAATCACATTATCGAATCAATGCAAACATTTGCTCTCTGTCATAGTAATATTTCTTTTTCTGTAATCAACAAAAGTAGAGAAGTAATTAGGACTAATGGAGCTAATAGCAAAATAGAAGATGTTGTTCGCATACTTTACGGCAAAGAAGTTAGTGACAATATTATTAATGTGGATTACGAAAATAGCTATGGTAGAGTTACAGGGGTTGTTAGTACACAAAAATATTCCAGAGGAGACAAAAATAAGCAAATATTTTTTATTAATAATCGTTGGGTAAAAATTCCTTTTATCCATAAAATGCTTGATGAAATTTACACTGATTTATTACCATCCCATAGACACCCTTTTGCTGTTCTGAAAATAGAAATACCACCCAATGAAATTGATATTAATGTTCATCCAACCAAAAAAGAAGTGAGATTTCATAGTTATTCAAGTGTTTATGAATTAGTTTATCGAGGTATTATTAATTGTCTTTATCCAAAAAGAAATGATAATGATGATAATTCTGGAATAGTCTATTTGGATAATCCACATTTAGATACTAATTCAACCATCAAAGAGTCATCAGCTAATTATGCTGGTAATGTGCAACCTGTTTATCCAGATAGAAATAACGATAATCAAAAATTAAATTCTGATTATAACCCTTCAAGATATACAACTCCACCAAAGGAAGGAACATATCAAGTACAACAGTTTTCTTTTTATGACGAGCTTAGAAGCTATAAACATCAAGAAGAAAATAGAGAAGATCTTGAGTCCATAAAGCCTATAGGAAGAATCTATGAGATTTATATTATTGGTTATCTTGGTAATGATTTATGTTTTATTGACCAACATTTAGCTCATGAAAGATACTTGTATGAACAACTTGAGCTTGATGTTAAAAGTACCCAAGAATTACTTACTACAATTATGATTCAGCTTACAGATAGTGAATGGGATAATTATTCACAAAACAAAGATATTTTTGAACAATATGGTTATGAAATACAAGAGTTTGGCAATAAAACAATTATAGTTAGAGCTATACCCAGTGTTCTTGAAGTTGGCGAAGCCGAAAATGTTTTTAGAAATGTTTTGGTTGAAATGATCAATGAAGAAGGACGAAAAAAAGCTCTTGATAAATTTACCCATCTCAAAAAAACCATAGCTTGTAAAGCTGCGATCAAAGCAGGAAAACATCTTGATATGGAAGAAATAAAAATATTAGTCAAAAACTGGGCAAAGACCAGACAGCCTTATACATGCCCACATGGCAGACCTGTTATTTATCGCTTACCAAAAAATGATATTGATAAGCATTTTAATCGAACTTGGTAATAAAAATCTTAATACTAGGAATATCTGGTCATTGGATGATTTTTATTATCGCAAAAATATTGAATTATTTTATAACGAAAATAGATATTCTCGAATAGAGTACTTGACTACCCATGAAATGGATGTATCATACATTATTAGAAATCATTACACAATATTAAATTGTTTAATAAAAGGTATATGCTCCCTAATATAACAAAAATTTAAAGGTACAAATATAGATGAATTTCAAGAAAAATGTTTTGTCTGTTGTATGTTCAATATCAGTTCTATCTTGTTTAGGTGTAAGTTATGCTGTTACAAACTTAAGTGAAAAAGATAGAGTAACAATTTATGAAAATATATTTGTTAAAGACTTTAATACTCAGTTCTTTAATGAAAAACCAAATATGCTTGAAATAAATGGTAATAAAATTGGTCTTTACAGAGCAAATATGAAGCTATTAATGGAAGATGTTTCACTTATAAATGCCTTTAAAAGTTTTTCTAAAAATAATGAATATATAGATAGCGAAGATATTTTAGCTAAGTATTCAGGAATACCAGCACTACAAAAAGGTAAGGATAAAGACGAACTTTTTAGATATTATAATCCTGACTTTATCAAATGGGGTATAGAAAACTTTTATATTAGTCCAAAAACTGAAATCTATGGAGTTAAAGCTCAAGAAATATACGATAAGTCATTTCAAAGATTTTTTAGATTAACCGCTCAATCCTATATATTTTTGAATAAAAAGCAAGGCTTTTATAAAAAAGAGCAAAAAAGATATATGGATGCCTATAATGCAGGTCGTAGAGCCAAAGATCCTGTATATTTTTTCGCACCTAGTTATTTGTACGATAATTATGATAAACCTCTAAAAGAATACTCACAAGAGGCACTAACCTATGATCCTGGAACAGCTGTAGGTTTTTGGCTAAGAAGAGGATTAGATAAAACAGACAAGGTTGTTTGGTCTGGAATAAATAAAGTAATGAAAAATTATGATAATGAATGGTTTAAAAAAGTAAGTAAATAAATTACTAATTTTAGGTTATTATCTTTTTTATAATTAAAGAGAAGAATATTTTTATTTATTAAAAATGGGTGGTGCTTATAACAAGTTAAGATTAAAATTAAGATGAGTTATATATTTTTATCGGTGTGTTATGGATTTTTTTGAATTAAGTATAGAGTTAGAATTTTGTGCAGCTCATATTTTGGTGGGTCATCAAGGTAAATGTGCCAATTTGCATGGACATAATTATAAAGCAGAAGTTTGTCTATCAGGTAGTAAGCTCGATTCTTTAGGTATATTAATAGATTTTTCTGATCTAAAAAAAATTGTTAATAATGTTCTTGATATTCTTGATCATCATTATATCAATGAAATTGATTATCCAGCCTTTTTGGAAGGAAAAACGTCAGCTGAAAATATAGCAAAGTTTATTTATGAGAATATTGAAACAAAAATAGATCAAAAAATATCTCTTGATTATGTTAAGTTATACGAAACTTCAAAATATTCAGTTAAATATAGTAAAAAATAGTTAACTATTTTGCTACAAAAAAGCTTGAAAAAATATCTCCGACAAAATTAACTTTTTTTTCATTATCGCTTGCTTTAGCAGGATCAAAAATGACATAGGAAATGTAACTGTTTAGATTTACTTTGTCATTTAAGCTGAGTATATTAATATTAACTAGAATACTATCTTTTTTTGCTGTACCACTAACAATAAAACCATCAACACCATTTATTGTTATTGCTCCTGTATAATTAGGAATAGAAGTAAAGCCATCAATACCATTAACTCCTGTTCCATCTATCTTAAAATGAGTTAGAGCCTCAACTAAAATTGAGTTTTGATCACCTTTAAAGTCTTTAAACTGTAATATATCAAAAATAATCGCATTACTACCTGCTACAAATTCACCATCCTCATTTTTAGTTTGCTTAAGATCTGTAGGTAATTTAAATTTTAGATTATATTTTGTCCAAACTGAATCTTGTAATGTAGCTCCTAAGATACCCTTGTCATCAGTAGTTAATGAGGCTGTAGAACTTAGGTTAGTTATGCTTGTAGAGCAAGAAAAAATAAAAGATGAGATAAATATTGATGTTAATAATTTTGATAAAATTGTTTTTTTCATATTTTTCCTTTTTAATATCTAAAGAATAATTTTGGTTGATAAAATTATAAGGTTACTCTTAGATTAAAAAAAATGCAAATTACAAGTTTGGTATTTTTGTTTTGTTTGGATTTGTAAATAAAAAATTCGGGGGGTTAGTTTTCAAGCTAGCCCCATACCGATTCGTTCCCTAAATATATAGACGTAATAAAAAACAAAAAGTTTCAGATATTAAAACAAAAATCTCAAATATTTTTTAATTTATTACTGTAACTATGTATACCATTTAATTAAAGCTAATTAAAATATTTTTTAGAATAAATAGTTTCTTAATATTACTTAATAAAAAACGCTTTTTTTGATTTAAAAATGTAAAAAATAATAACTTTTAGGCAAAAATAAAATGACTATGTTAATCTTAATTTTGTGATTATAAGATTTCTAAAATATTGGTAATAATGAAAAAAATACTATTTCTTACATTTTTAAATTTATTATTTAGTTTACCTGTATATGCTTCAATTAAAGTTGCTGTTATGCCTTTTGAAGTTTTATCAAAAAACCCTGATATAAAACAATTTGGAATCGGTACAACTGATACATTAACTAATGCACTTGGTAGCATACCTGAGTTTGTAATGGTGGATAGAGGACAATTATCCACAATAATGAAAGAGCAAGCATTTCAACAATCAGGGTTTACTAATGCTTATGAATCAATAAAATTAGGCAAAATTTTAAATATTGAATTATTGGTAGTTGGATCTATTCAAGATGAAAACAATATTTATCGTATAACGGCCAGATTTACTGATGTTGCAACAGGAAAAGTTGTTAAAAGTGTTCAAGTTACAGGAAATAGTATTTTTAATCTACAAGATCAGTTAGCAAATGAATTAATAAATTCTCAAAAAATATTGACCACACCTCAACAAAAAACTAGAATTGAAGATATTACAAAAGCAACAATCAATGTGGCTGCTTATGATTATTATACAAAAGGTCGTACCGAATACTTTAGACAAACCCAAATAGGTTTTAGGAATGCTATTAATTATTTTGATCAGGCTCTAAATGTAGATAAAAATTATACATTGGCTTTAGCTTCAAAATCAGAGGCACAAGCTCTTTTGGCTTATGAGCTAAAAAAAAATGGTATGGACTTTTCGTCATTATTAAAAGAATCAGAAAATAATGCTTCAGAAGCTATCAGACAAAAAGATGATTTAGCTGAATCTCATAGAGCTTTGAGTATTGTCTATAGTTTGCTTAAAAAGCATAAAGAAGGACAAGTTGAGGCTCAAAAAGCAATAATGTTAAACCCTAATGATGCCGAAGCTTACGTTTCATTATGGCTTAATAATAAATTTAATCCTGAAGATCCTAACATTCATAAAGCTATAGCTTTAAATCCATATCTTGCACCTGCTTATAATAATTTAGGTTTGGCTTATTCAATTAAAAGAAAATATGAGTTAGCTATTAGTAATTTTCAGCAAGCAATAAAAGTTAATCCTGAATATATATCTTCTTATCTAAATCTTGGTTTACTTTATCAACAGCAAAATAAAGCAGAAGAAGCGATAAGCTACTTTCAACAAGCAATAAAAGTTAATCCTAATTATGCTTTTTCTTATTATCATCTAGGAAATATCTATAATGAACAAAATAATTTGGATCAGTCTATCATTCAATTAAATAAAGCAATAGTTATTAATCCTAATTTTTATTCTGCAATGATTAATCTAGCAAATATTTATAATAGGCAACAAAATTTTAAAGAAGCAACAAATATGTTTAATAATATTCTTAAAATAAAGCCCCATGATGAGCAAAGTATCAAAGAATTGAATAAGATATACCATAACATGGCTTTTGACTATTATAGTAAGACAAATTTTAAGGAAGCTATTAATACTTACAATCAAATCTTAGTTTTAAATCCTAAAGATGTGTCTGCTTTAACCAATCTTGGTGTTTCTTATTATGCTATATCTAACTTTGAACAATCGGAACATAATTATTTAAAAGCGATTAATCTCAATCCTAATGATGCAAATATTCATTATAATTTGGGTATTACATATAAGGCTCAAGGAAATAATGATTTGGCTACAAAAGAATTTAAAAAAGCTTGTGAATTAGGATATAAATCAAGTTGTCAATAATTAATAGTTTTTAGAGATAAATTAGATGAAATATTTAAAAATAACCAATAAAACTAATCAAAAAATACTAGGACATAATATTGGTAATGCTAATAACACCTTATCAAGGTTAGTTGGTTTGATTGGTAAAAAAAAATTAAATGATGGAGAGGGACTTTTATTAACTCCTTGTAACTCAATACATATGATGTTCATGAAAATATCATTAGATGTTATTTTTTTGGATCGTAAAAATAAAGTTATTCATTTAATTAAAAATATTCAACCATGGAAAGTGAGTAAAATAATTTTTAAGGCACAGTCTGTATTAGAATTACCTGTTGGTACAATAAGTCGAGCAGAACTAAAAATAGATGATTTTTTAGAAATAGAAAAGAAATAGAACTAAATGAATGAAAAAGAGATAATAAATCTGGCTAATAAATATTTTTCTAAAAATAAGTCTAATAAAAATATTTTAATAAAAGGTATTGGTGATGATACAGCTGTTTTGGAAAATGAAAAACAAGGTTTTCAGCTTTTTACATCTGACATGTTAGTTGAGGAGACGCATTTTTTATTAGACAAAATATCGCCTTATAACCTAGGATGGAAATCTTTAGCTGTTAATATAAGTGATATAGCTTCAATGGGTGGTACACCAACCTATGCGACCTTATCTCTTGCTATTACTAACAATAAAAAAATAACTAATCGTTGGCTAAATGGGTTTTATATGGGTATGTCTGATTGTGCCACCAAGTATAAGATGAATATAGTTGGAGGAGATACTGTTAGCTCCAAAAAATCTCTAATTATCAATATTGCTTTACTTGGTAATACTATCAGACCTATTTATCGTAATAACTCAAAGGATGATTATATAATAACAACAACAGGTAATCTTGGATTATCAGGAGCTGGTCTTTCTATTTTATTAAAAGAAGATAATCTAAATATATCTAAATCAGAAAATTATTGTCTAAATAAGCATTTTTTACCTATTCCAAAAATAGAGCAGGGATTATTTTTTAATAAAAGAGTTGAAAATTTGTCTATGATTGATTGTAGTGATGGGCTTTATGTTTCACTAAAAACTTTATCTGAAAGTGTTAATCTAGGTATTGATATTTATCCTGAAAATTTAGTTATTGAAAATGAGTTAGAGCAAGTTTCAAAAATATTAAAAAAAGCTCCTTTAGATTTTATTTTATATGGTGGTGAGGATTATGAATTGATTGTTTCATTACCAGAGGAGGATTTTAAGGCAATACAAATTGATTATTTTGATAAATTTAATTATAGATTGCCAATAATAGGAAGATTTACATATCGACACAATCAGATAAAATTAAAAGGTCAAATAATAGATGATCAGAGTTTTCAACATTTTAAATAAACTAGACTGCTTGCATATACTAACTTTATGTTATATTTGGTGTAAGTCAAAAGACTCTTCGTACCTCAGAGTGACATTGTCATTACTTAGACAAGCTCAACACAAGCCTGTGAAGTCGAGTGTAATGAATAATATAAAGATTATTGATAGAATATAATTAAAAATGTGTAAAAAAGGAGATAT
>JACMQJ010000480.1 GCA_014377055.1 Candidatus Sericytochromatia bacterium | reverse complement strand
TTTGCTAATTGTTCAATTCTCTTTTCAGCAATACGATTAGAAGCAATATTGGTAGGAATATTTTCTTTTTCGGAGATGTCAAAAACATTTTTTAGAATATTATAAATTCCTTTAACTTCATTTAAAGCTTTATTTTTATTGTATCCTTGTAATTCATTCCAAACATTGATTAAACCTCCTGCATTAATAACATAATCTGGAGCATAAAGAATACCTTTTTCTTTAAGCATTTTACCATGTATATGTTCATCTTCAAGCTGATTATTAGCACATCCTGCTATTATCTTATAACCAAAGTTTTTTAGTGATTTGTCATCAATAATACCACCTAAAGCACAAGGAGCAAATATATCACCCTCTATTTTAAAAACTTCATCAATACCAATCATATTTGCATTATATTTTGCTGCTATTTTTTCGGTTCTATTCATATCTAAATCTGTAATAAAAACTTCTGCTCCTTCTTTACAAAGTAGCTCAACTAATGCTTCTCCCACTTGACCCAATCCTTGAACAGTTATTTTTAGTCCTTTTAGGCTATCATTACCATATATTTTTTCGGCACATGCCCTCATACCATGAAAAACGCCATAAGCAGTTACAGGTGAAGGATCTCCACTCCCCCCTAATGCTCTAACAAGTCCTGTTACATGTTTTGTTTCCATACGAACATATTCCATATCAGATGTATTGATTCCAACATCCTCAGCTGTGATATATCTACCTGCTAGACCTTGAACAAATCTTCCAAAACTTCTAAATAATGCTTCTGACTTATCCTTTTTTGGATCTCCAATAATAACAGCTTTACCGCCACCAAGATTTAGTCCTGTAACAGACGCTTTGTAAGTCATTCCTCTTGATAATCTTAAGACATCTCTAAGAGCATCTTCCTCAGATTCATAAGGCCACATTCTTGTACCACCCAAAGCTGGACCTAATGCTGTACTATGAATAGCAATAATAGCCTTTAGCCCAACACTTTCATCACAACAATAGACAACTTGCTCATGTTGCCTCTTACCCATCATTTCAAATAAACTTTTTTTTGCAGGTTTAGTTTCAATTCCTGAGTTTTCCTCTTCGTCATGTATATAAGACGTCATTGTCTTCTCCTCTCAATAATTAAACAATTTTTTTAGCTATCATATATTTTAAAGCTAATAACTAGTTTAAAACATTATTTATTTGATTATGTTAATAAAAAATTTTACTTAAAGAAAGTTTTTTCTAAAAAATAATGTGAATCTATTGTATGATTATATTTAATACATTTTAAAAATGTAAAATAAGATTAGCCTGACAAATAGCTTAATGGTAGAATAAAAACTATATTATAGAGAATAGTGTAACTTTTATGTTTGAAAATAACCGAATATTGATTGTTGATGATAACGAATCTATTCATCAAGACTTCAGAAAAATACTTGAAAGTAATGAAACCACTGAAGAGAATGAATATAAAAGCTTAGAGCAAGAGTTATTTGGTATAACGAATAATTCGACTGCTACTATTTCTGGTATCAAATATCATTTAGATTTTTCTTTTCAGGGACAAGATGCCTATGAGATGGTCAGAAGTGCTGAACAACAAGGTAAACCTTATGCTTTAATATTTATGGATGTTCGTATGCCTCCTGGATGGGATGGGATAGAAACAATATCAAAAATATGGGAATATTTTCCTAATATTGAGGTTGTTATTTGTTCTGCTTATTCAGATTATTCATGGGATAAGATAGTTAATAAATTGGGTAGTAATGACCGACTATTATTTTTAAAAAAACCTTTTGATGCAATAGAAGTAAAACAGATGGCTTTAGCTTTGGTAAAAAAATGGAATCTCTATGAAAAATCAAAACACTATGTTGATGATTTAGAAAGAGAAGTATCTAAAAGAACTAAACAGCTAAAAAGTATGGTTCAAGAATTAATAAATAATAGAGATAAATTAAAAAACGAAAATTTTATTCGTAAGCAAGCAGAACTTGACCTAGCCTCAGAAAAAGAAAATCTAACTATTACACTTAAGAGTATCAGAGATGCTGTTATAACTATTAATAAAAATGGTGACATTACTCTTGTTAATCAGTTTGCACAAGAAGTATTAGGCTTTTCAGAGGATAAGTTGTTGAATAAACCTCTAAAATATTTTTTAAATATAACTAATTTAGATAAAAATAATATTCTTATTTGCCTTGAAGAAAATTTAGCTAAAGGCATTATTTCTGATTGCACTGACGAACTAATTATTTTAACTTCTGGAAAAGGTGTCGAAAAGCTCGTAAATATTAATAGTTCACCTATTATTAATGCTGATAATCAAATAACAGGCGTTGTTATCTTAATCAAAGATATTAGTGAAAAAGCCAAAATGGAAGAAGAACTAATTAAAGCCAAAAAGCTTGATTCAGTAGCTACTTTTGCTGGTGGAATAGCTCATGATTTTAATAATATATTAACAGGCATTATTGGTAATATTACAATGGCAAGAATGGTTATTGATGATAATAATAAAGCTTATGAATACTTAGATAATGCTGAAAATGAATCTATAAAAGCAAGTAAACTATCTCATCAACTGCTAGATTTTTCTAAAGGAACAGACTTAGGCAAAAAATCTGTTGATATTAAAGATATAATTTCTGATACGGATAAAAATAAGATTATGTTACTTGATGATCATGTAATTACCTCGGTTTTACAAAAACTATTGTATGAATTAGGTTATCATTCAGAGATTACTAACACTGTTGCTAACACTATTCTAACTTCAAAAACAGGTGATTTTTCAGGTTTAATCATAGACATTAAATTTTTGGAAGAAAACTCATTTTTAATTGAAGAAATCAAAAAGAACAATAAAACAAAAATAATTGTTTCTGGAATGTTTTCAGCTCATGATATTATAAATAAATATCAACAATATAATATAGATGGAGCTATTTCTAAACCTTTTATCTTTAATGAATTAAAAGAATCAATCGAAAAAATATTAAACTAAAGATAATCAATATTTATCAGATCATAATTAGAAATATCAGTCAAAATATATTTACCTACAGGACTTTTTAGCTCAAATAATCTTTCAGCATCTTCTATGTCGAACATCTTACCCCTAATTCTGGATAATGATTTTTCTTTAAGCTGTAATTTAAGTTTAATAGTTTTATTTTGTGAAATATGATTGTAAGATTGTTCAATAGATATTTTACTTTTTCTAAAAGCGGGTTCATTAATAGACAGACTTTCTTTATTATTAATTGATAAATAAAGAATAAAATCATCATAGTTTTTTTCACTGATAATCTGTTCTATTTGAATATTATTAGGCTGAAATGTTTTATAGTAATAATTAAATACTTTATTTTTAATATCATATATTCCTGATTTATTACTGCTAACAATAGGTTTTGGCTCTTCAGAAATCTCTTCAACTTTAATCACAAATTTTTTTATTTTTTGCGATAAATCATTATACTTTTGGCTTAAATCATTATTTGTACTATTGTATGAGCTTAAAACTTTTGCCAAAAATAAAGTATCATTAAAGTTTAGTTGAGATTTAATCCTTTTAATCATACCAAAACCATCATTAATATGAACAAAAGAATTTTTTTCTGGAAGATTCATTTCTTGCAAATCATTAAATATTTGGTGTCTATTGTTAATAATTAAGACACGCCAATTATCTTTTTCATCTTGAGTTAATAAACTAGCACGTCGTATTTGACCAGCAACTTTAATTGCATCCTTGATATCTCGATAATTATTGGGTAATACATTTTCACTGGTCATATTATTTAAACTTAAATTTGTTGCCCATATCTAATAAATCATTAACAGTTGCTTTTTTCTTAATGAGTGCAACTTCTACTTGAACACTTTTTTGATTAGATTTAATTTCTTGTGCTAAATTAAGATAAGTACTAACATCATCTATCGGATTTAAATCATAAGCATTTTGTAAATATTGAATTGCTTCATCATATATCTGACCACCCAATAGTAAAATACCTAATCCTAAATGAGCTGCATAATTACGATTATCTAATTCAATAGATTCAAGAAAATAAGCTAATGATCTGGTTATAAGATCAATATTTTGAAAATTGGTATCTGCGGCTAATGCACATGTTTCTAGAGCTAGATTACACAAACTGACACTATCTATTTCGGTAGAATTAAGATCTTGAGCCATGATAACCTCTTAAATATTTTTTAGAATTATATCATAATAAACTTATCTCCAACTCTTATTTTCAAAAAAGATAAGTTAGAAAAAAAACATTTTTTAGGGTTATTTTACTCTTTTAATGAATTAAAAGCACAAATAAAAATAGCGTTGTAGTCTTTATTACAACGCTATTTTAAAAGTTATTACTTTTGTTCTGAAAGTGATTCAGCTAATTGATAAAGTAACCTTGTACCAACTCCTGTAGCTCCCTTTTTAGGAAGGAAAGGGTTTTTGGCATAAGTCATAATACTTTCATCCATTGTTGCTGTACCAGCAATATCAAGATGAATCCAAGGCACTTCACCAACAAATTCTTTAAGGAATATTGCAGCTGTAATAGAACCAGCAGCTCTACCACCAATATTTTCAAGATCTGCACTACTACTTCTTATTTGTGATTTATACTCATCAAATAAAGGTAATTGCCAAATTCTTTCTCCAGTTTTTTCACCAGCAGCTTTAGCAACTTCAAAAAACTCTTGATTGGTTGTCATTGCACCTGAACAAAAATGTCCTAGAGCGACAATAATAGCACCTGTAAGAGTAGCTATATCAACTAAATAATCAAGTGGTTTATGTCTCCTGATATAAGTTAGAGCATCAGCTAAGATTAATCTTCCTTCAGCATCAGTATTTAAAACTTCGATTGTTTTTCCTTCAAGACTACCAATAATATCACCAACTTTATAAGAGGTTGAATCAACTAAATTGTCTGTCAAAGGAATTGCCGCAATTACATTAATTGGCAATTTTTGTTGAGCAATACATTGCATAGCTCCTAAAACTGCGGCACCACCAGCCATATCTGTGTGCATACCTAACATGGCATCACTTGGCTTAAGGCTTAAACCACCACTATCAAAGGTTACACCTTTTCCAACTAAGCCCAATGTTTTTCCGCCTTCTTTACCCTTATATTCCATAAGAACAAATCTAGGTGGCTCTTTACTACCTGCATTAACAGCTAATAATGCGTGCATACCGATTTTTTCTATTTCTTCTTTACCAAGAATAGTTATTTCAATACCATTAGCATCAGCCATTTTTTTGGCTTCATCAGCAAAGATAGTAGCTGTCATAAAATTGGCTGGCTCGTTAACTAAATCTCTAACAAAATTTGTTGCATTAGATAGAGTAAAGCCTTTGTATGTACCTTTTTCTATTTCTGCTTTTACGTCTTCATTTTGAACTGCAATAATTAAATTTTTAATTGCTTTTGAATCATCTTTATGATCACTTACATGTTTTTTAAATCTGTATAATCCTAAAACTATACCTTCTATTATTGCACTAGCACTATCTTGATAAGCTATACCAAGATCGTTAAAACCTTCTGCTATTGCCATTTCAGATAAGTTTATTCTTCTAATATTTCTTGCTGAGATAGCCATAACAGCTCTTAATCTTTCAAGATTAAAATCTTTTCTTTTGCCCAATCCCATAACAAGAACTCTTTCGGCACTAAGTTCATCTGTATGAAGAATAGTAAACTCTTTAAATTTACCACTAACTTCTTTTGTATCAATAAGTTTCATGATCTTATTTCTTAACTTTTCATCAAGACCAACAAACTTTTCTATGTTATCTTTTTCGCCTTCAAAAACAGTTAATACAAGTGCTTGAGTCTTTACTTCCTCTAGCTTCTTGCATACCACTTCAACTTGCATTAAATACACTCCCAAGAACATTAAATTTTAAAAATTTCTATATTAAAGTGTATTCCATTTTAAACCAATAAGAAAGACTTGTAACATATATTAAGATATGGTTAACCAATCTATTTTTAAATTCAATGATAATATATTTACACTAGAATCTATTAATGACATTATTAATATATAAGTTATGTCAAAGTTATGGTTATAATGTTGATATGTATTTTCTTTAATTAAAAATATGAAATATCTTGATGATTTGCTCAATGAATGTAAGTTTCCAGAATTGGAAAATAATTATAAGCAAGCTTTGCAAGAAGCTGTTATATTTATCCTAAAAAATTTTTATGTACAAGGTATTCTTGTTAGTGGATCGATTATACAGGGTAAAGCTAATAAAAATAGCGATCTTGACATATATGTGGTTAATAATCGTTATGAATGCCAACGTATCCAAAGGTTTTTTAATTTTGCACCAACCAAAATTTTTATTAATCCTGTTAACAAAATAAAAAAATATTTAGAGGATGAGCTTATATCAGGCAAAACAAGTACAGCAAATATGTTTGCAACAGGATTTGTTATCCTTGATCAAAATCAAGTTATTTATAAGATTCGTAGTAGGGCAAAAGATATGTTGCTACGTTCACCAAACAATAATATTTTATTCTTACAAAAGCTCAGATACAGTATCGCTGATACTTATGAAAATGCAACTGATATGATCGGTATAGATGATGCGACAGCAATAATATTAATGTCTGAGTCTGTAAAAATGGCTTTACAATATTATTTTAGGATTAGTGAAAAATGGATGCCAAGACACAAAGATATTTTTATTGAATTAGAAAAAATAGATCAAAATCTAGCAAAATTAGGAAAAGATTTTTATCTTAATCCTCTTGTATCTGAAAAATTTAAAATAGCTGATGAGATTATGGATAAAACCATAAAAACTAAAGGATTTTTTGAATGGAGTTCAGATATAGAGATATATGAGGATTAACCTGAGAGCTTTTAATTAAGATTAAATGTTAACTTGTGGTTGCATATTAGGAATAATTTTTAAAATATTTGTTATTTCTTCCTGAGAAAAACAATCGCCATACATCCTTAAAAATATCCCTGTTCTTATTTCAGTTTGTGTTAGTGGATGTCCTTTTTCTTTTTCTAAACCTGCTTTTATTAACTCCTTACTTGTTGAAAACATACTTAATGCCATCTTTAACCGATGTTCTGGCGTTTTTGATGACATCATTAAAATAATCATTTCTTCAATTTCTGGTGAAGTATCATTCATTTTTTGTAACCTCATGTAAAAACAAAAATTACCTATAATGTATCAATCTATGTGACGTGGTAGGCTCTTCGCCGATCCATGCCATTATAGCATTTGTTATCTGACGTTTTTGTTATTTCTTTTATTATAAGATAATTTTCTAAAAATACAACCTTATTATTAATCTAGTTCAAATTTTTCTATTGCTTCTTCAAGAGAATTAAAATAATCTATATTTTCAGCCTCTAACTCAAAAATTCTCTCAAGAAATTGGTTCTGAAAATATTCAATTTGCTCCCTTTTGATTAATCCTGTATTACCATCCATATAATAGTAATCTTGACTTTGAATAAAATATTTATTGTCTGGAATAGTTTGAAAACATCTATATACGATTATTTTTTCATTACTTATTTTATTCCAAATATCTATTGATTTAAACATCATTTTGTTCTACAGTCCCTTTGGCTATTTATTCCAGTTAAAACTATTTCAGACTTTAACCCTTCTGATACTTTGATATTTATAATGTTTAGCACTTTTGTACATGAATTAACGCATACTATTACAATAATGATTATTTTAAAAACTTTTAGTACTTTTATGTTACCTTTAAAACTTTTCTTTTAGGATACTGTAAATCTTAATAAATTCATATTTATTTCAGCTAACATTAAAATAAAACTAAACTAATATAATTAATGATTCTGATATAATACCATCTGATAATTATATTATGTTTTTAGGATATTAGTTATGGCTTTTAAATACGCAGTTTTGGGTGCAGGAATGCAAGGTACAGCATGTGC
>JACMQJ010000479.1 GCA_014377055.1 Candidatus Sericytochromatia bacterium | reverse complement strand
TATCTTTTGCATAAGCATTATTTAATTCTTCTAAAAAAAGCTTATTTTCATAAAAATTTATCGCTTTTTCAATTACATCTTGGATCGAAACACCATGACTTTCTGAAATATTTCTAATTTTATCTCTTATAGTGTTGCTAACCCTAACAGTTGTGCTACTCATAAAAATACTCCCTCCAAATATAAGACATATATTCAAGATTGTAACATTTTTGTAGATTATATTGTAATGATATATTTTAGTAGGGTGCATGAAAAGTTCCATTTGTTTTTAAAGATGTAATATTATATAAGGTTACGGTATTAAAATATTGGTTAGGTAAAGTAAAGATGTCATCAGTTGAAGAAATGATAGAATCGTTAAAAGCAAAAATGAATGTAGATTTTTCAAGTTATACGAGTAATTTCCATGATAGGGCTAGGGAAGAGAAAAGATTTGATTTAGAGAAAGAACTTCAAGATAAGATATCATATTCAGAGAAAAGTTTTTTAGATTTAAATTTAAAGAAACAGCCTAGATTAAAGAAATACCACACAGAATTAGGAACAATATATTTAAAAAGGACAGCCTTTTATGATGTAGATAAATGGATAATACCAGCAGATAAAGTGTTAAATTTACCAGATGATGGGTATTCATTGAAAGCAGATGAATTAGCTTGTGTATTAGGTGTTACGACAGAATTTGCTCATGCCAAAGACCTTTTTAAGAATTGGACAGGAATAGAAATCAGCGATCATGGTTTATCAAATCACATAGAAGAGATAGGTGATGATCTTTATGAACTTGAGTTATCAAAAGATTCAGAAGGAATAAGTTTAATAGATTCTTCATTAACAGATTCGGTTTGTGCTGATAAGAAATTAGAAAGAGTTTATCTTGGTGGCGATGGAATAATGGTTCCAATAAGAAAAAAGGGTTACAAGGAAGGAAAAGTAGGAGTAATATTTTCAGAAACTGAGCATGTAAATTCTAAAAAGAAGAGAAATTACATAAAAAAAAAAGACTATGTAGCGACAATGAACTCAAGAGAGGATTTTTTTGATTTGTTGAACAAAAAATACATAGATGTTCATGGCACAAGTAAAAAGGAATTAATATTTTTAGGAGATGGAGCTAAATGGTTATGGGATCAAGTAGATAACTATTATCCTGATTGTGTAAAGATACTAGATTTTTTTCATGTCAGTGAATATGTTTGGGAAGTAGCAAGAGAAGGTTTTTTAGATAATTTGGATAAACAGGATATTTGGGTATCAGCACAACTTTCAAGGCTAAAAGAATCAAAACACTCTGAATTAGATTTTTCACATTTTGATAACAATTCAGAAAAGCTAAAAGAGAAAATTCATAATTTAAAGAGATATTTGAAGAACCATATTAATATGATTGATTACAAAAGCTATTTAGCTAAAGGTTATATGATTGGCTCTGGTGTTGTTGAAAGTTCAAATAAAAAGGTGGTTACTCAAAGGTTAAAGCAATCTGGTATGTTTTGGTCAAATAAAGGTGCTAATGCTGTTATGTTTATTCGGGCTATGTATCTTAGTTCATCAAAGTCATGGACTAAATTATGGGAGGTAAATAAAGTTGCATAAGCTATATGCCAATTTTCATGCACCCC
>JACMQJ010000478.1 GCA_014377055.1 Candidatus Sericytochromatia bacterium | reverse complement strand
AGTCTCACCGACCAAATAATAAATTAATACAAAATTAATTTTTATGTATTAAAATATATTAAGAATCTAAATAAATTAAAAAATATACAAGATCTGAAAATAGATTAGTAAAAATATTTTATTCTATTTTTTGATAGTTAAAAAAGTTTAAACGTAGAAAGGCATATTATGTATTGGTTACTGTATCTAACTCTTATTACTCTTGTTGTAAATTTTTTCTTTGCAATTTTGATAGTTTTTTTTGAAAGGCGTAGTCCCGTTTCGACTTTGGCATGGATACTAATTCTATTTTTTATACCAATAGTTGGACTCATCTTATACGCTTTTTTTGGGCAAAATTTACGAAAAAAGAAAAAGTTTAAAAAAAAAGAGAAAAAAGATAAGTTTCAAAGAGACATTTATAGACAAGAAGTTTTACTTGATAATCACAATGATGGATTTATAAATTTAGAAATGCCACAATTAGAAGACATGATTAGATTAAACCTTATAGGAGCAGACTCACTGTATACTCAAAATAATTATGTTGAAATATATACAACAGGTAAAGAAAAATTTGAGGCTTTACTCACGTCTCTTGAAAGTGCTGAAAGTTATATACATCTCGAATATTACATTTTTCGTAATGATATCATAGGTAAGCAAATTCTTAAAATTTTGGAACAAAAAGCTAAAAATGGCGTTGAAGTAAAATTTTTATATGATGGTATTGGTGGTATCAGTCTTCCAAATCATGTTTTTAAAAAGCTAAAACAAAATGGAGGCAAAGTGGCTTGTTTTTTCCCTTCTTTTGTACCATATCTATATTTAAGGGTAAATTATCGTAATCATAGAAAAATAGCATTAATAGATGGTCGTGAAGCTTTTGTTGGTGGTTTTAATATTGGTGATGAATATTTGGGACGATCAAAGGTTTTTGGATTTTGGCGTGATACTCATATAAAAATAAAGGGTGATGGAATAAATAGTTTGCAAAGGCAATTTATTCTTGATTGGAATTTTGCAGCTAAAGATAATATCAGCTTTTCAAAGAAATATTTTCCTATCAGAAAACTCGAAAAAAACATAGCAATGCAAATAGTTGCTAGTGGTCCAGATTCGACATGGACATCAATCAAAGATGGATACTTTAAAATGATTACTTCTGCCTGTACAAATATTTATGTTCAAACCCCTTATTTTATACCTGATGAGAGTATCTTTCAAGCTCTAAAAGTAGCTGCTCTTTCTGGCTTAGATGTCAAAATTATTATTCCTAATAAACCTGATCAGCCTTTTGTACATTGGGCATCATACTCATATATAGGTGAGTTGTTAAACTCAGGTGTGCGTTGTTACTCGTACAAAAAAGGGTTTATTCATAGTAAAACAATCGTCATTGATAGTCTAATATCTTCTATTGGCACAGCAAATGTTGATGTGAGGAGTTTTAATCTAAATTTTGAAATAAATGCTTTTATTTATGATCAAAATATAGCAAAGAAGATGGAACAGATATTTTTAACTGATATAGAAGATAGTGAAGAAATCACTCTTGAAACGTATAATAATCGTTCTTTAAAGATCAAGTCTAAAGAATCCATATCTAGATTACTTTCACCTATATTATAACAATTTAAATCTTGAGGTATTTTGAGGCATTATCATAATGACAATATAAAGTTAATTTTTATTTATTAGATTTTTCTAGTTATTTGTTTATAATAGTTTAAAGTAACTTTTTTAGCCCTTTACATCTAAGTCTTTTTTGTGCTTAAAAGTTAGTGGATTTTAATGTTGAAAGTTGAGCTTACACGTGGAAAATACTAATGTAAATGAAAAGTCTTTTTTAACCATACTTGAATCATCAAAAAAAGTAATAGAAAATATACCTGAAAGTTTTAACTTTTCATTCTCTTCAATTAGATCTAGTTTTGGCGATATTATACAACAAAGTAAAAAACTTCCTGACTTGATAAAAATAGGTGATTATACATCAAAGAATCATGAAAATGATCTTAATAAACCTTTTAATATTCCAGCTCTGATACCATTAAGCTCAGAAAATGGTATTTGCTTTTATGTTAATAAAGAAAATAAAGTTGAAATATCAAACTTAAAACAAGTTATAGTTTTAAGAATACTGAGTTCATTATTTTCTGAATTAGTCAAAATAACTTGTTTTTATAGTGATAATTATGATAATGACTTTCCTTTTTTAAAGAATATAGACCAAAAATATTTTGAAGATAAAATCTTAAGCTCATCCAAAAAAGTATCTGAAACACTATCGAAGCTGTTTAATTTATCATTAGAGTTTAAACAAATACTAAAAAAAAATAACTTAAACAATATTGAAGAATATAATAATAGATTTTTTGATAAGCCATATCCTTATCGTCTTATTATTATAAATAACTTTCCTTATGGTTTTGATGAAGAATCAGCCAATCAACTCTTAAATCTTTTAGGAAATGTTGCAAATACAGGAATACATATTATTATGTCACTCGATGTTAGTATTAAATCTCCCTATAGCAACGAAACGTTAGAAAAACTTTTATCATTAATGATTGGAGTTTATCAAGAAAATGGAAATTATTTTAAACTAAAAAATATGAATGGTGACGAAAAATTTTTTAATGAAAAATTTAATTTAAATCTTGATACAAAAATACCTAAAAATCTCGATATTATTATCAAAAACCTTAATTTACAGAATAAACAAATAGTGGATAATATAATAACAATAAACTCTGAATATAATCTATCAGTAGATTTTGAAGATAATAGTAAATTATTTAATAAAATCAAAGATGACTCTTTTATTATAAATGAGGACTATTGTGATATTTTTATCGGTGAAAATATCATAGAATCATCAAATAGTATCTTTTTTCGTCTAAGAAGGCAGATAGAATCAAACGTAATTATCATAGGTACAGATACAATATCAGCTGTAAATATTATATGTATTAGTCTTTTTCAGATTATAAAACAAAGTAAATTAGAAAGTAAATTTTATATACTTGATTTATTTGATGTTGATGAGCAATCAAAAGGTAGCTTTGATTTTTTAAAAGCATTTAATAAAAATATTTATATAGGTGAAACAAGGAATATTGAGAATTTTATTGACCAGATAATTGAAGAAATAGAATCAAGGTCAAAACATCTTGAAAATAAGGATAGAATAGTCTTAACTATTGTTAACTTACAAAATGCTAGAAAAAAACTAGAGCATAAATCGTCTTCTATTTTGGGACAAAAACTAATGAGAATATTATCAGAAGGTCCAGAATTAGGAATACACAGTATTTTATACTCACAAAACTATAACAGTTTTGAAAATTTGATTGAGGATAAATTTTTTAGTGAGTTTGAGAATAGACTTGCCCTTAATGGTGGTGAAAGTGAAAAAATATTACAAAATAAATTTATTGAGCATATAAATAATGGTTTTGGATTTTTGGAGTTTCCTTACTCTGTATCAGGATTTGAAAAATTTAAAATATATAAATTTAAAGCAATAATGGCTGTGAATATAAATGAATAAAGCATACGATATTTATTTTAATTGTCTAAAAGATCTTGACGCTTGTGTTGAAAAAAATACTTTATTAAATAGTAAGCAAATAAAGAATGACTTTGATTTTTTTAGCTTGGATAATCATGATGCAAAAATAAATCAAGAGTCTTTAGAATCAGACTTAACTCTTAAAGTATCAATCCCACCACAACCACCAAAAATGGATAAAAAGATTAATATTAATCATAAAGAAAAAGTAATTCCTAAAATTAATCAACAAATAGTTAAAGTTAATAAAGATATTCACATAACTACAGGGACAATTGACTACAAAATAATAGTTAAAGATGTCACCAGAATTACAGGTGATGTCACAATATTGCATAATATTGAAGTTGAAGAAAGTGGAAAGTTAATTATTGAAAATGCCAAAATACTTTTTGCTGAAAATGTTGGTATTTTTTGTAAGGGAATTTTTAATGCTGAGAATGTTATATTTGATAGCTTAGAAAGTAGTTGGGCAAATATCTCCATTTGTAGTGCTAATGCTCTTACTACAAAAATAGATAGCTGTACTTTTAATAAGAGCAAAGGTAGAAGTAGGAAAGATTTTAAAAAAAATAATTTTTCAGATGGACTTATTTGGGAATACAAAAAAGAATATAATCGTGATGAATTAGAAGAAAGTTTTGGTGGAGCAATTTATATTGATGGTAAAAACTCTGCTCTCATTACAGACTGTACTTTTAGGTCTTCATTTGCAAGCTTTGGCGGAGCAATTTATGGTAGTAAAATTACTGTAGAAAATTGTGAATTTATAAACTGCTTGGCTCTCAAAAGCGGTGGTGCTATTAAAGTTTATAATAAATCAATCGTGATGAAAAGTAAATTTAATAACTGCTCTGCTAAAAATGCTGGTGCTGTAGATATAGATGAATCTACAGTGTATAACTCATCATTTTCTAATTGTAGAGTTGATCTCAGCGGTGGAGCAATTAAATCAAATAATTCTAATATTGATAAATGTAGCTTTAAAAATTGTTCTAGTGCTGAAAGTGGTGGTGCTATCTATAGTTTAGATAAAACTAACATTAACAATTCTAGCTTTACTAATTGTCGTTCCAAACATGGTGGTGCTATTAGTGCAACCAATTCTACAATTGAAAATGGGAAATTTTTGGATTGTATCGCCTCAAAAAATGGTGGTGCTATCAATGTGGATATAAGATCAATTGTCAAAAACTCAAGCTTTGAAAAGTGTGAATCAAATACTGGTGGAGCAATTTATGGTTTTAGCTCTGACATAGAAGATTGTTCATTTATTATGTGTAAATCTCAAAGTGGTGGAGGTGTTCACATATTTGAGAAATCAAGTCTAAAAAATAGTAAATTTAAAGAATGTTCTGCTGAATTTGGTGGTGCTATTTATCATTTTGACTCTCATATAACTAATTGTTTGATTCATAATTGTATAGCCTTATCAAAAGGTGGTGGTATTTTTAGCTTTGAAAACTCTACAATAGAGAATTGCGAGTTTAAAAATACCTTTGCAAATATCGGTGGTGCTATCTATGCCTCTACACCTGACGATTACTTAGTAAAAAAATCAATAGAAATAGATGTTAATACAGAGATAATTAATTGTAAAATAATTAATTGTTATGCCGAGACAGGTGGTGGAATATTTGCTTCAAAATCAATATTAATAAAATTAGAGTTATTTTATTGTAAAGCCAAAAAAAATGGCGGTGGCATTAGTGCTGACAATAATTCAAAAGTTATTGATAGTATTTTTAAACATTGCAAAGCTATTAATGGTGGTGGCATTGAATTAATTAATTCTATATCTGAAAGTTGCCAGTTTAATAGTTGTGAATCTACACAAAAAGGTGGAGCTATCTATGCAACAAAAAATTCACAAATAAAAAAAAATACATTTAGAAATTGTGGTGCCGAAGATGGTGGTTGCTCATATATTTCAGAGAATACTATACTTAGTGACTCATATTACCATAATTCAAATGCTGATAACGGTGGTGCTATTTATTCTTCCCATTCAAAAATAGATAATTGTCAAATATGGAATTGTAATGCTGTAAATGGTGGTGGTATAAAGAGTATAGAAAGTGAGATCTCAAATTGTACCTTTTTAAAGGGTAATGCTAATTATGGAGGTAGTATTTTTGCTGAAAAATCATCCATTGAAAATAGTAAGTTTATTGATTCAAATGCCGAAAAAAATGGAGGCTCAATACAAGCTATTTTGTCATCAGTGACAAATTGTTCTTTTGAAACATCGAGTTCAGATTTTGATGGTGGTGCATTACATATTGTTGAATCCAAAATATTATCTTGCAAGTTTTACTCATGCAAAGCAGAGCGTTTTGGTGGTGGTGTCTTTTTATCTTCTTCATCAATTAATGAATCATCTTTTGAATTATGTAATGCTGAGCAAGGTGGAGGAGTATTTGGAAGTATGTCTTCAATAGAAAACTGCTCCTACAAAGAATGTTCTACAAATTTAAATGGTGGTGGTGTTTATCTTTATAAATCATCAATAAATAAGAATAACTTTGATAAATGTAATGCCAAATATGGCGGTGGAGCTTTTACATTAGATTACTTTAGCTTTAAAGATTTTTTAAAGACATCTAAAGAACGAATCTTAAAAAAGGATTTATCTAAATCAAAAATAGTAGAATGTGGATTCAAAAATTGTGTTTCTGAAAAAAGAGGCTCAGGAGTTTATTGTTTTAGAAAAAAGAGTATCGTTAACAGTAATTTTGAGAATTGTAATTTAAAAAGTAAGTTTTAAAATCTTAATAAGATAAGACTTAGACACGAATTAAACGAATTACACAAACAAAGACGAATCACGGATTTAATTGAATAAATGAATAAAACAAATTTAAAAAAATTATTTTCTTCATCTATGTTTATCTGTACAATCTGTGGCTAAAATATCTTTATTTATAAAACGTTTAGAGTATATACAACCTTTGAGCCATCAAAAAAGTTTAATTATATTGTACTAAATGGTATAATTTTACTAGTATATTTTGCAAGAACGCTCTAGCCTGCTATCATATATAGACTAAAAATTGTAATAATGAAATCAGGAGACACTAATGGAAATAAAAAGTAATATGGCTGGTACAATACTTGAAGTTTTGGTTACTGAAGGTGAAAGTGTTGAGATGGAACAAGATGTAATATGTATTGAATCAATGAAAATGCAAATGTTTATCGCATCTGAAGATGATGGAAAAGTTGTCGAAATAAAAGTTACTGCTGGAGATTTTGTTAATGAAGGCGATGTATTAATAGTTTTAGAGTAAAAAAATGTTTAGTAGTTTTCCTGAAAAAGTAAATATTGTTGAAGTTGGGCCTAGAGATGGGTTACAAAGCGAGAGTAATTTTGTTAGCACAGAAAATAAAATAAAATTAATTGATATGCTTTCTCAAACTGGCTTACCAACTATTGAAGTTACAGCTTTTGTTCATCCCAAATGGTCACCCAAACTAGCTGACTCTTATGAGGTAGCGACAAGTATCAACAAATTAGAAAACGTAAATTATACAGCCTTGATACCTAATCTAAAAGGACTTGAACGTGCTATATCTTCCGACCTTAAAGAAGTGGCTATCTCATTTTCGGCAAGTGAATCACACAGTAAAAAAAACTTAAACCGTTCAATAGATGAAACATTTGAAGTTGTCGAAGAAACTATTAAACAAGCTAAAGCAAATAATATAAAAACTAGAGCATATTTATCGACTGTTTTTGGTTGCCCTTATGAAGGTAATATATCCATTGATAAAGTTACAAAAATAGTAAAAAAACTCTTAAGTTTTGGAGCTTATCAAATCTCTTTGGGTGATACTATTGGTATTGGTAATCCAAAACAAGTCCAAAAAATATTAACCGAGATCTTTAAAGTTATTGATAATAAAGAACAAATAGCCCTACATTTTCATGATACAAGAGGATTAGGTTTAGCAAATTCAATAGTAGGTTTAAGTATGGGAATAACCACTTTTGATAGCTCAATTGGTGGATTAGGAGGTTGTCAGTATGCTCCTGGTGCGTCAGGTAATATATCTACAGAAGATTTAGTAAATATGTTACACTCAATGGGTATTAAGACAGGTGTGGATCTTAATAAATTGGTAGAATGTAACTTTTTTATGAGAGACATTCTTGGTAAAGAACTCAATAGTAAATACGCCAAAGCATACGTTGCTAGTCATAAAATATCAGTCTAAAAATATTTAAAGTTTGTGGGAGATTAAGCTTTGAACAAAAAATCATTATTTTTACCTGTAATGTCATTATGTACAGCAGGTCTTGCTTATGCTTATCTGTCTTCAACAAAAGTATCAAAACCAGATATTAGTTTATTAGAAGAACCCGCAAATAAAAAAAAACTAAGCATCTTTAGATTAAAAAGAAAAACAACCAAAGTATCAAGATCTTTGTTAAAAATACTAAATAATATTGATAATAACCGCTTGCTTTTTATTGAAATTAATACAAAAAGTAAAAAATCAAGAGAAAATATTTTAGTCCAATTAGAAGGGCTAAAAACGGATCTCCCTGTCGATGATATGTGGATTGCTGATTTTTATAAACAAACATTTAGTCGTGATGATATTATTGCATTAACCAATAAAAAAGCTATTTTTTATCTTTCTAACCTTGAAGAAGTTACTAAAGTTAAAATATCTGCTAGAACAACTGTTTTAAAAATGGTTGGTAACTCATTATCAATATTAAGCACCAAATATCCTTCGCTTGAAAGATATTTTTTTGAACCAATGCTTGATATTTATGCTCCATTAAAAGAAACTGATGGCTTAAATAATCTTGGTACTGTTGCTTATGCTCAACTTTATAGAGGTGGTATGCCAGTTGGTGAACATAATTATGATATTTTAGCTGATTTAGGTATTAAAACAGTTATTAATCTAAAGATTGAAGATAGTGCAGTTGAATATGTAGGAGAACAAAATAATCTTTTAAAAAGAGAAATAGGTTTGCATTATATACCTTTGCCTAATGTTGCAGCTCCAACTATGCAACAAGCAATGGAGTTTTTAACTATTGTTTATAATACTGATATGAAACCTGTTTTTGTTCATTGTCACAGAGGCTCTGATAGAACTGGTATAATGGCTGCTGTTTTTAGAATTACACAAGGTTACTCTGCATCATGGGCATTGGTAGAAGCTGAAAAGTATAATATAGCCGCCAGCTTCCATCATTATAAAATAGAATTTGTTTATGATTTTGAAAAAAATTGGATCAAGTGGACATCAGAAGTTAAAATACCGAACGATTTAACTAATTTTGATTTTATTAATCTGATGTCAATTGAAGAAAATAATGATTCTGAAGATACTAATACAAATATTGAGATAACAGCTAAGATCGAATAAATTATTATAAAAATAGTTGAGAATAATTATTCTCAACTATTTTTTATTTTTACTATTACAGAATATTTTAGATTAAATATCTTTTTATCTACCAGTATAAGGTAGATTATCGTTACCTACATTATAGTTATCAGTTGCTCTGAGACCCTTGTCTAATACATCCACTGTTTTACCTGCTATTAATGCACTAGGTATAGGATGAGCTTTAACAAATAATGCTGTCTGTTTAACATAATGTCCACCTACAGAAATACCTCTACCTACTGTAGCAAATCCTTGACTAATTGTGGCAGCAGCTTGAGGTCCTACAAATGCAGATAATCCATCACCAACTCTAGCTCCTATTGGTCTAAATAGATTAGCTATTCTTGACGCACCTCTACTCATAGTACCACCTAAGTCACCTAAACCAATTGCGATACGACCACTTGAACCACCGATCGCTTCGGTAGCTGCTATAACACCTCTACCGCCTCTGACAGTTTCAGTTGTTGCTGATGCTATTTCAGCCGCCCTACTAACTCCACTAGATACTTCTGCAGTGGTATTACCTATATTTATTATGACATTTCCAGTTACATTACCAACCTTAATTGCATTAGAGCCTATCTTAATTCCACCCTGAACGCCTTTAGTTACTATTTTTGTACCCTGACCTAATTCTCTGACAACTTTTGTTCCTTCTGAGGCACTTTCGATAACTTTAGCCGCTTTTGATCCTTTGTTAGCAGCTTCAACTGCACCCGTAGCAGCTTTTGATCCGTCAGCTGCCTTATCTCCAAGACCAGCAGTTAATAAGACAAGACCACCATCAAATATTCCTCTACCAAGAGCTTCACCAAATTTACCTTGATGAATAGCTTCTGCATAAGGTGTAACAATTCCCTTAACTATACCTATAGGTAAATCAATTGCTAGTGTTTTTACAGTATTTATTGGATGATTTACAGCATAAGAAATACCATGACCAACTGACGTTACTATATCTCCAGGAGAAAGTAGAGCTTTTCCAACAGCAACTCCAAGAGTGGCAAAACCTTTTACAGTATCAATACCAGCTTTACCAAAACCTTTGAACACACCACCAATAAAGCCTAATCGACTACCTTCTTTTGTATCTTGAATATCTTGACCAGGTATTTCTGGATTAATAGCATCTATTGGAGCAAGTACATCAGTATTAGGAACACCTCCATTAGCTTCAACATGTCTATTAGAAACTATAGAATCAAGTGATTGTAACCCTGAAGATATAGTAGGTTCAGGCTCTTGATTTTGCTGTTGCTGTAAGTTCGTTGATCTCATAGAATCCAAAGATTCAAGCTGAACTTGCCCTCTTCCTGCTGAGTTAACATTTGTCATTTTAAAACTTACATCTCCTGAGATCGTTAAATTGTTATATTATTTATGGTCAAAAAATGTATAAACCTTGTGTCGATTAGTATAAGAAATAACTAAGTTTAATTTATCTTTTGGTTAAAATTTAGACAAAACCTATATTACAACCTATTGTCAAATTTTTGTAACACTTCATCTATCCTTAAAGAAAGCTCTGCTCTTTTGTTATATGAAAACTGTCTATTATTTAATTCTTCCAATATCTCACTTTTAGAAACCAAAAACTCACCCAAAAATGATTCAACAGATTCATCCGAAAAAATATCGAGTAGATAATAAATAAATTTTTCGTTATAAAAGGTAAACTCTGGGTCAAAATCAAGCTTTAAAGGGAATGAATTATAAGGAAAAAATATTTGTGGAGAATCTTGTATTGATTTTTCCATTAGAGCCATCACTTTTAGATCGGTTGTGGCAAAATCAGAATGAACACTACCATCACTTTGTATTTTAACACTATTACCTATTACTCCAGCAGGTATATTAAGTGATGATGCGTCAACAAGAGCAGGATGCCAAACTGTGTCTGTAATAACTACATCAGCATAAGAAATAAGCGTTTTGTAGACATGATGACTTAAATCAGAAAATGCTCTAAAATTTATTTTACTTCCTTTTAGATGTTGTGATTTTTGAATAAATATATTGTCAGAAGCTATAACAAAAAGATTTACTTCAATATTTAGTTTTTTTAGATATATAACAAGGGTTTCGAGGACTATCGAATAATGAGTAGCTTTACCTTCCATCACACTTTTTAAAAGTAATTGATAACTAAAAAATACTACAACATTTTTTTTACCAGGAGCCATTCCCAGTGCAGGTTTCATTCTCTCCGTTTCAAGGCTAGTATGATCCGCAATAGAATAATTTAAAAATATAAATTTATCAAAGTCATTTTCTTTTTGGGATTGGGCTGGAGGGCATAGTTTTATAATATTTGGAAAAATATTTGTTTTGGAAACCATATCTTCTTTTGGTGGCTTCTCTTTAAGAATAATCTCTTTTATCTCAGCTGTACTATCCATAAATATTTGCTCATAAATAGCATCTTTTTCAGCATCAACAGGGGCTTCATATTCTTCTTCAAAATTATAACTGCTAGAATTAGAAAGATATACTTGGTTATGCTCATTGTATTCAAGTGCATCAAGATAATCTATTAAATTAATAGGTATAGTAACACTTTCAAGCCATTCTAATTTAAAAGGTATAGTCTTATAATCTTGTTGATAATCATCTGTAAAAAATGTTTTATGGTAATCCATAATAAAAATAGTACTTATTTTTCCATCATTAATAATATCCTCAAAGAGTTTTTTATTTTCATCTAAATCACCCTCTTGTAGAATGATATTAAAGATTCGCTCATCAGATCTAAAATACATTGAAGCCAATTCGCTTGACATACAATAAATGCCACATTCAAGAGGCATTTGATCAATTATCTTCATCATGATCATTGCTTCATAAAATGCGTCTTTTCCCAATATTAAAAAAAGGTAATTCATATTTTTAACCTAAAGATTACTAATTATTTTCAAAAGTTGAGCTCATCTTTATTAAAGGATATTCGGTAATAATTAACTCACTGTTTTCATTATTTAAAAGTTGAGGCTTTTGCCTAAACATACGAGGGGTAGGGCTTAGTACAGTTATTATTTCACCATTTTCAGGATTACATACAACTATTGGGAGCTTAACAACAGATGTCTTTGGATTCATATTATCAAGTACTTTTTGGAGATTTTCCATTAATTGAAGACTTGGCATTTCACAAGTATCAAGCAACATTAACCATTCACTACCAAAATTATCATGATCTATAGATGAAACAATTGATAAGTTTTCATAATTATTTAGTTGTTCAGGTTTTTCAAGGCTTTCAGAAATTAGAAAGATATTATTAAAATATTTACTAAATCTGTCCATAATACTGTTAAAGTAAAATAAGGTTAAGTCAGATTCATAATAAATAGCTAAACTAAGTTTTTGCTTTACTTCTTGATTTAAAGGCGGTAAGTCTACCAAAATATCATTTGTTTTGTTTGACTTCAATTCTTCGGTATTATTTTCCATTATATTTATAATTTTCTAAAAATATATAAACTGCATTGTTAGGTTTTAGTTTACTAGCAATAGAGAAAATTATATCATGATGAGTTAATTAAATTAAGCGATAAATTAACTTAATTAGAATTTAAAATTTCTTTAGCATTAATTTTGAGATTCTTCATTCCACTATGTTTCATTCAGAATGACACTCATTGTCACTCTGAGGTACAAAGAGTCTACCACTTAAATTTTAAAATTAAGCGATCTAAACTTTTTTATTATATATTGATGCTTTTTTTATCCTAAAAAATTTCAAAAAACCTGTGACAGAAACAAAAAGACTGATAATAGCTGAAATTAAAAGTAGATTTTTATTTAGAGCTGTATTAGTAGTGTATTTCATTAAATGATATTCCCACATATTATTATAAAAGCCCCATAAAGCTTTTCTTTTTGCCAAAAGTTCGCCATTATTAGGATTTATGTATAGCTCTGTTTTTTGTGCGTCATCGTAACTAACTTTATATACAGGAGTTAGAGAATAAAAGTTACCTTTTGATTTTTCTAATAACTTGATACTTAAGATCTGACCTTTACCTATATATTTTTCAGTAGATATTTTTTCAACTATTTTTTCTGATAACTTATTTATCAACATATTATTTTGATCAACTAAAACTTCTTTTTTATCTGTCTTAACATCATAAAAAGGATTACCTGCAATATTCTTTAGAGAGATATTTAATATTTTTTCACCTAATAAATTTTTTTTGACAACATCTTGAATTGTTGGTAACTTGATATTTAAATCAATGGGCTTATCAGGAGGTGAAATATATAAATCTGAAAAATCCAGATAGTACATAAAGAAACCACTAAAGCTCCATAAAATAACTTGTAAAAATATTATTAATCCTAAATATCTATGTGCATAATTTAAGTATTTACTAAATGTCTTAATCATTGTAATGATATATTTATCCCCTAAAAATATTAAATGGAATAAAAAAACTGACCAAAAAATCTTTAAATTAGTAAAGTTTGTTAACTTTAGTCAGATTAGCTTCATTCCACGAAAGCTTAAATCTATTTTGTAGGGTAAGTATTCTGGCTCACGAAAAATTTAATAAAATAAATCCGTTTACAGTTGCGGGTCAGCCTATGATCTTAACATAGTTCCTTTTTAATCTCGCTATGAGATCCACTACAAGAGATAAATCATACTATGAAAAATCTAATTTTTTCAATAATATTATTTTGTTTACAAATTAAAAACTTAATATAACTTAACTATATTTACTTGGCAGTTACGATAGTACTTTGGATATACTTTTTATTATCAGCTCAAAAAATAATTACCCAAGCCATACTAGTGTCATATTTTGGATGCTCGAACCTAATCATTATACTTTTAACGCTATTTTTACTTTAATATAAAATTAATTTTCATTGTTTATCAATTTAGATATTCTTAGTATTATTGATAACTTAATGTTATTGATAAAAATTAATTTCAAACGATTATATACGAGGTATACATGGCTCAAAAAGATTTAACCACTTCGAGTGGTGCGCCTATTGCAGATGATAATAATAGTGTAACAGCAGGTAAAAGAGGTCCTTTAACTTTTGATAATTTTCAACTTTTTGAAAAGTTAGCTCATTTTAATAGAGAAAGAATACCAGAAAGAGTTATACACGCAAGAGGTACAGGTGCTTACGGTTATTTTAAATTAGAAAAAGATTTATCTGATTATACAATTGCCAATTTTTTGCAGGCTGATAAATTAGGAAAAGAAACAAAAGTATTTGTTAGATTTTCAACTGTTGGAGGAGGACAAGATTCAAATGACTATGCAAGAGATCCAAGAGGTTTTTCTATAAAATTTTATACAGAAGAAGGAAATTATGACTTAGTGGGTAATAATACACCTGTATTTTTTTTAAGAGACCCACAAAAGTTTCCTGACTTTGTTCATTCACAAAAAAAACATCCACAAACAAATTTACCAAATCCAGCTGCTGAGTTTGAGTTTTGGGCAAATCATCCTGCATCATTACATCAAATTACTATTCTTATGTCAGATAGAGGTATACCATTATCATATAGACACATGCACGGCTTTAGCTCACATACATTAAGCCTTTGGAATAATAAAGGTGAACGTTTTTGGATAAAATGGCATTTGAGAACCGATCAAGGAATAAAAACCTTAACTAATGAAGAAGCTGCAAAAATGCCTGTTAACGGTAATCAAGCTGATTTAGTTAATTCTATTGCCAATGGAGATTTTCCAAGCTGGACAGTACAGTTACAAATCATGACTGAAAAAGAAGCAAACGAATATCATATTAATCCTTTTGACTTAACTAAGGTTTGGGAATACAAAGATTTTCCAGTGATCAATATTGGTAAACTCGTATTAAATAAAAATGTTGATAATTATTTTGCTGAAACAGAGCAAGCTGCTTTTAGTCCAAGTAATATTGTACCAGGATTAAGTACATCACCTGATAAAATACTTCAAGCAAGATTATTAGCTTATCCAGATGCACAAAGACATAGATTAGGTGCAAATTATAATCAGTTAAAGGTTAATTCTCCTGAATGTCCTGTTAATAATAATCAAAGAGATGGAAATATGGCTGGTATGTGTCCTTTTAACAAGGGCGATAATCCTCAGTCAAGTGGAGTTAATTTTTATCCTAATGATCAAGTTAACAAAGGAGCTCCATCTCCAAACCCTAAATATTTAGAGCCTCCTATGGACTTAGGACATGCTATTGCTGATAGATATGACACTATGGAAGATGATAATTTTACTCAAGCTGGTAAGTTGTTTGGTATCATGTCAGACGATCAAAAAGAACAGCTTACTAGTAATATAGCTGGTTGTCTTATCTTTGCTGAAAAAAGTGTCCAAGAAAGAATGCTGGCTCAGTTTGAAGCCGCTGATCCTGATTATAGAAAAAGAGTTGAAAGTAAATTAAAATAATTTAGATAAAATATTTTACCTCTAAGTAAATCACCTTGGAGGTAATTATCAAAATCAACTGAAAACCAAGTTATCATTAATTAATTTTTGATTGTTGGCTTTTATGATATAATTTTTTTGTTGATCAAAAGTATTGTTATTTGGCTTTAACCTATAGAGATGCAGTTAATAAAAGATTTTTCTGATATACCAAGATTTGTTGGTTTTTTAAATTCTGACTATCAGCAGAAACTATTACTAGAAATAAATAATTTGTTAGTTACCTTCATGGATGAGCAAACACGAAATATTCCTGCTAACTCTATACCAAAAACTACTGACGAAATAAAGGAAGATATACAACCTGAATTAAAAGAAAAAGTATCTTTTATAAAACCTATTAACTCACCAAATTCATCACTAAATCCTGATGCTTCAAACGGTCTTAACAATATCCGAAACACTTTTAATAAATCTAATTCTTCTACAAATAATCTGCCACCATTACCTTCCCCTATAGCACCAATGAACATGAACAGAACTATTGGTGCAGGTGGATTTAATTTAAAAGTTAATATTGGTGCCGCCAAAAGTCCAAATAAAAAACAAACAATGCACATTGTTGAAGCAATGACATACATAACTCCAAGCTTATCAGAAGTAGGTGAAAATCTTTTGAGAAGTACTACAACATCTTTAGATCTTCAAAAATTCTTAAGGCAAATTGATGGTAAATCCAATCTAAAAGAAGTTTATTTATTTACAAGCCCGACATCAAATCTTTGGGGTAAATTTATTGAAAGACTTTATCCATTATATAAAGAAAGAGCTTTAAATTTAAAAAAAGAAAAAAATTATCCGAATGATTCAGAATTATCCATTAAATTAGGAGATATGTTAATTGCATTAGGCTTAATTGATGAAGCTATACTTGAAAAAGCTCTTGAATATCAAAAAAATCCTCCTGCTCAACAAGCTACACCTATTATTCAACAAAGCACAGGTCAAAGCTGGATAGACAGAACTAGAAATTTGGTCAATCAAAATGAAACTGTTATTGTTCCACAAGCTAGAAAAAGACTTGGAGAAGTCATTTTAGAAATGAGGCTTATAACTAAAGATGAATTAGAAAATGCCGCAACCTTACAAAAATGGATAAAAAATATTATTGAACATTCTTAGTTATTCAATAGGCTATAATTAAAGACATTGTTATGAGGTAAAAAAATGCTTGACAAAGAAAAACTAAAAGCAAAAAGAGAAAAAGAAATGGCTGAATCTGTCAATATTTGGCAAGATCTTTTAGATTCAGAAGATGAAAAAAAAGAACCTAAAAAAGAAAAGAAATAGAATCTAAAAATAAATGAATACAAATTGGAAAGAAATTTCTATTACAATCAATAAATTAGCATTAGAATCTTTAGCAAACTTTTTATATGAATATGGTGCAGAAGGTATCACTATTACTAATGATGAACAATTTATAGAATCTGAAAATAGTGTTTTAAAAGCTTATTTTTTGGAAGATAATATTCGCTCCGATAGTTTAGTGGAAGCTATAAATAATCAATTAGAAAATAATATAAAAAGTATCAATATTAATCAATTAAAAGAAGAAGATTGGGCAAATGATTGGAAAAAATACTTTGAAGTTTTTAAAGTTGGTCAGCACCTAGTTATAAAACCTGTCTGGCAAGATTATTCTGCCAAAAAAGATGATATAGTAATTAACTTTGATGCTGGAAGTTTTTTTGGCTCAACTCCTCACCCATCAACAAAATTATGCTTAGAAGAAATAGAAAAAATTGCCCTAACTGTAGCTAATAAAAAAAATTATAATATTCTCGATTTAGGATCTGGATCTGGTATCCTATCATTAGCTCTTTATGCTCTTGGTTTAAAAAATATTACTGCTATAGATATAGATCCTGTTGCTATCCGAAACTCCAAAGATAATTTTGATTTGAATAAAATAGATATAAAGTTATTTCAAGGCGAAATAAAGGACTGTTATGATACCTATGATTTAATAGCTGGTAATTTATTGGCTGAAACGATAGAAGAGCTATCTGATCAAATATCAAATAAACTTAATATTGATGGTGTTTTTATTGGTGCAGGTATTACAAAAAATAATCTTCATATTGTAGAAAAATCTTTAAATAAAGTTAATATGAAAATATTAGAGCTGAGATATAGTGATGAATGGGTTCTTGTTAAAGCAATCAAAATATAGATCAAAAATTAGTAGTCTTAATTTTTAATCATTTGTTTCTTATTTGTAGCTAAAATATTCTTATTTTCGGCAAAGGTTAAAATGAGGATAAGAGTTAATTAAATCATATTTAATTAACGCAAGTAAAAAACAATTATAATCTATAATAATATCAGTTAAGTTTAAATTTTATGGATTAGGGAGATAAGTTTTTATGTTCAAAAAAATAATATCAATGTTAGCTTTAAGTGCATTCACAGCAAGCACACTTTCCGCATGTGGTGCAAACTCTGATTCATTAATACAGGTAGCACCTCAAGTACAAGAGCAAACACAACAACAAGTAACTGCTCAATCATACTTCGGTATCAAAAAACAAGTTGAAAAAGCTATTAAAGATTCATTCAAAGAAATGAACAAAAATGGTGACAAATTTATTACACCTGATGAATACGGTATTTCAACTCCAGATCAAGCTAAAGCTTTCTATGAGTTAGACAAAAATAAAGATGGTAAAGTAAGCTTAGATGAAATGTTACCAAATTTCTTTGGTGGCATCTTTTCTAATTTAAGATTAAAAAAAGCTGCTGATTCATTATTTAGACAAATAGATAAAGATCATGATGGATATGTTAACGAAACTGAATTAACTTCACCACTAGTATCTGCCGAATTTTTGGCTCAATTCAAAAAATTTGATATTGAGAAAAAAGGTTTTATCTTTAACAGAGGAACACTTGGTAAATTAAGCAAATCAGAATTTGAAAATGAATTTGCAGCAATTGCTTCAACCGCTGTTAAGAGTGCTCCACCAGCACCACCTGCTACTGATAGTACAGACCCTGCAGCTGCAATCTAAAACCCAAAAGTAAAATTTTTAAAGCCACTCGTAAGGGTGGCTTTAATTTTTTGTATAATAAGACTTCTTGCATATCCTAACTTTGTGCTATATTTGATGTAAGTAAGAAGACTCTTCGTACCTCAGAATGACATTGTCATCCTGAATGAAACGGAGTGTAATGAAGGATCTCAAGCTTCGCAATAAATAATCATTAGTTATGCAAGAGGTCTAATTAATAAATGGATGAAATAAACTCACATATTCATGAGATACAAATAAGACCAAATAATCTGAAAAATAATATTCAGCTTAATGGTAAAACTCAAGCTGTTCAAAATATTAATTTTCAACAGGTTCTTAGTAATGTCAACAGTCCTAGTCCACAAATAGTCAACGCTGGTCAAAGTAATATTTCACTTGAATCTATTATGCAATCACAAAATGAAGATAATGGTGAATTAAGTGAGCATGAAACTAAAGAAAAAATTAATGATACACATACAACATCAGTAAAAACTGTTTTTGTTGAAGATAAAAGTACAAGTATTTTTTCACAATATATTCCACAAAAAACATCTGAAATAAAAGATAAAAATAATAATAGATTAAATAAAGAAAAAAATCTTGATAAAGGTATTTATCTAAAAAAGAAAGAAAAGACACAAATAAAAAATTCTTCTTCAATAGATAGAAAGCTTGAGAATATTAAAATAAATAAAAAACTAAATCTTACCAATACTAATATTTTGGATGAAGAAAATATAGTCAGTGTTATCAATAATAATCACCTTAACAAAAAAGAGAGCTTACTTTTACAAAGCCCCAATCATACTGAGAACAAAGGTTTTAAAGATGAAGAAAATAGACGTAAAAAACATAATAATCCAAATAATGATGACGATGATGAGCAACTAATCAAAAATATAGAAGAAATTATCGAAAATTATGGCTTAGAAAAAACTAATTTCCCACTAAGTCGAATCAGTGGCAAAAGTGAAGAACAAGATTTTTGGTTAAGAAATCTAATTTTTGGTGCAACCAATGAACCTCTAACATCACAAGACTCTGAGCTGTTATCAAAATATATTGTCAGATACAGTGAAATGCCAGAAAATGATAAGAAGATACTCTCAGATCTTTTAAAAGATATATTTCAGCATCAAGTCATTAAGCTTAATTCGGAGATAGTTAATCGTTTGGATAAAGATGGTTTTGACTTAATGTCAAGAATTTTTCCGAATGTACTTTTGGATGGATATTTGCAAAAAAGCCTCTCAAAAAAAGAACAAAAAGCTAAGTCTTCAGATATTTTATTTGACTTAATAAATGGTATAAAAATATCAGAAGCTCAGGCACAGCTACTTGTTGAGGATATAGATTTAGAATTTAATTCTGAGGATAAGAAAATTGCTATTGGTATTTTTCAAGGTAATTATGAAAAAGAAAAACTTAATAACGTTTATAGGATTCTAAACCATCTAAAAAATAATGATTATATTATTCCAGGCTTTATTGGACATTTACAAAAAATATTTATTCATTTGATGGATGATAATCACCATGAAACAGCTAAGCAAGTTTTAAAGTTTTTGGAAGCTTATATTAATGATCAAATATTGGTTTATTCTGATGCTAAAACTATAGCTAGTTTGATTATAAAAAATTATTTTGATACAAATAAAATTAATATTAATAAATCATCTGAGATACTGGCTAAAGTTATTGTTGGTGAAAAAGTAGAGCATATATCCTTAGAGCTAATTAGTAAAATTTCAGGTAATAGCTTATTGTCCTTTTTACCTGCAAATATTGATAGTGAAATAAAAAATTATTTAAAAACAATGCCTTTTTCTGAATCTGAAATAGAAAGACAATTTGCCCATATTAATAGTACTGGTCATAGCTTTGATTTTAGCTTTTTAATAAAAATCAAGATTAATAATTTACCTTTAGAAATAAATAAGCTAAAGCTAAATATTCTTAATACAGTAACAAATAAAACTCAAGAAATACCATTTAATAATAATTCTATTTTCGAGTTTATTCTTGAGTCAGGAACTTATAAGCTTCAAGATATTAGTTTTTATCATAATAATCAAAATAGTATATTATTTTCAAACAACTACAGTAATGAAACTACTTTTATAATTAGTGATTTAATAGATATATTTTACTTTGGTACTCTGAAAGTATTTTTTAATAAAAATTACTCATTAAAAAGCATTGAACTAAAAAATGATTATAAAGAGTTTAGTGATCACTACAAAAATAAAATAAACTATTCGCTTAAGGATCAGATTATTAAAATAAATCCTAATCTTTATACAAAATATAAAAAGTAAAATGTTTCTTTTTAAAAACAATTCTTTCTTAATTCAACTAGCTATAATCCTCTTACCCATTAATTTAACTTTAAGTGGAATCTTATTAATTATCGTTTTGTTTAAAGAACCTATCTTATATATAAAAAAAAGGGATTTAAACCCCTTGTTCAAACCCCTTATTGTTGTAAAACCTCTTATTGAGCAATTGTTTATCACTAATTTACTAAAATTATTTATCTGCTATTCCATTATCCAAATTCTATGGAGTCTTAATCCTTTATTCCATTATGGTGGTATGATTGGTCACTATCTTATCTATATAATATTTTTTTATCTTTTGAAAAAAAATATTAGATTTGATGATATTGATAAAATATTTAGAGCGATTACTTATTCTGCTTCTTTAGTTTCAGCTATAGGCATTTTATCATACTTTAAAATTATTAATTCCCTTAAATTTATTTATATACCATTATTTGGAGGAGATTATTTATTTAACTTTGATCTAGGAAAGTATCATGAGCCCAGAGCTAGTGGTTTTTCTATGCACCCAAATATTTTAGCTTGCTATCTATTACTAAGTATTATCAGCACATTATCTATCAATGAAAAGTTTCTATCAAAAAAATATTATTTCTCCTTGATATTTTTACAAAGCATAGCTTTGATTTTGACCAGATCACGAGGTGGTATTTTAGCTTTTATTTTTGGTATTTTATTACTTATTATCTTTGACAAAAAAAGTTCAAAACTTGTTTTTGTACCATTATCAGCAATATTTTTAATTATTATTTTAAATCTAAAAAAATATTTTGAACTATTAAAAACTATAACTGATTTAAGTTATGGCTCAAATATAGGTCGAGTTAACATTTGGAAAACATCAATAGATATAATTAAGGATTATCCACTAGGGGTAGGTATATTGAATTATGAAACTATTTATAAAAAATATTATGTCACTGGTCAAGAATATTTACCTCACGCCCATAACTGGTATTTACAAACATGTATTGAAAGTGGTATTTTAGCAACAATAGTATTCTTTAGCTTTTATTTTTCACTAATTATTTATTTATTAAAAAATCTGCCAAAAAAATATTTTAATATATCAGTATCACTTATTTGCTTCTCTATATTTAATTTAACTGATTATGTATTAACAGATACTAGGATATGCTTATTGATAACAACAATAATTTATCTAGGATTGTTACTAACAAAAAATCCTAATGAAATGAAGGACTATTGATATTAAGATTATTCAAACGATTCATATCAGTAATATGCAAATTACTTAGTTGAGTACTTGTACCAGCGACGTCAAGAAACATTTCTTCTAATGGTAAGTTACCAGATATTTTTTGCATTTTTTTGTGAAATTTATCAAGATTTCTTATTTTAAAATCTAGGTCTTCCAAAGATTTTAGATCTTTGAGATATTCATCTGTTGGTATATTTTTTAATAGCTGAACATCATCTTTGTTTTCTTCTTTTAAAGAAACATCACCTTGTGCAATAGATTCACTATCGTTTTTTAGAGTAGTTAATAATTGCTTTTCGGATTCTGATAGTCCTTTGTATAGAGCCGCATCAAGGACTTCTTGAAAAGAATTGGTATTTTTAGAGTTTGCATTCTTAGCATACTGCATTACTTTTAGAAGTAATTGTAAGCTTATATCATTTTTACCATCGCCAATTTTGACACTGACAGTTGTTGGCTTTTGACCGTCCTGCCATGAGTTATACTTTAGATATAGAGTATAGTTAGTAACTTTAGAATCTGTAAAAATCATATTCTTTCCCCAAAATATACATATTTCTATCTAATTATACTATTTAAAGGTCTGTCTTTTCAATAAAAAAGTATTAAATTATCAATATTATTATTTTAAAGTATTCCTGATGGAGAAACTAAGGTATGACCTTCACCTGATTCTCTAATCAAAAATAAATTAAATCCACCATTTGCTATATAACATTTAGGACTTGAAAAAGCAAAAAATGATTGTTTTTTGGCAATTTTTTCATAATATTTTAGTACTTCTGGAAAAAATTCATCGCCTGAAATATATATGGCAGCTTTAATATCACTGTTATTGTTACCTTTTTTTATTTGAGCAACTTCTTCTATAAATTTATTAAGCTCTGAAACACTACCATGAGAACTATATCTTGCTACTAAAGATAATTTTTCTAAATTATTATAAGCAACAAAATCAAATGCCAAAGCTTTTCCATCAGAAAGCTTGACTTGTTGTGATAGTTTTATTGTTTTTAGATCCCATAACCATGAAAAACTATTTCTTAAATCATTAAATTTTCTAGCTCTTGCAACTTTAACCACTAAATCTTTGACTAACCATCTAAGTAATGATACAGCTGAAAAATCATTAACTATTTCTGAGTATTTTATTTGCTTTTTACCGACATTTAATATTTTGTCACTAGAAACAAGTATGGCAATATCTGTATTTCTGACAGCTTCTTCAACAAGCTCAGAAATTACTTTATTATTTTTTTGTAAGCTTAATTGTTTAAAAGATGTAGAGGAACCATGAGTTTTATTAACTATTTCAAGAGTTGCATCAATTAAAGCTCTTCTAAGACTTGGTCCATAAAGTTTTATTTTTGCTTGATATATTTCAACATTTACCTTATTTTGCTTTAATTCAGATGAAGGATTTTTGTTTGGATATATTAATGTAAATACTTCTTTTCCATCAATAAAGCCTTTGTATTTTATTTCTCTTGGATCTGTAAATTCGATATGACCTGTAAAGTTTTCTTCTTTGGCTTTTTCTAAAATATTATCTATATCACTAGAGTTACAATTATCATGTTTTGCTAAAAGAATACCACCACCAATAACAGATGCAAGAGCAATCAATGATTCTTGTTGAGCCTCTGAGGGTATACATGCCCTTATATCAACTCGGCTAATATCAGCAGTAACTTCATAAGCTCCAGAACCTACCTTATCAGGGTCATTAGATACAGCTCCGATTAAAAGACCTTTGAATGATAATAAAATAACTCTATCACTGACAACTACAGCCTGAGATAAGTTTTCATTACCATATAAAACTTCAAGTATTGGCTTATTTCCAATATTTTCAACTGACCAAGTCTGCATAACTCGATAAATCAATGAATACATATTAATTTTATCAACACCTTCAACCAAAGAAACTTCTATTGCCTTGTTATAAGAAGTTTTATTTGCAAAAGAAGTTGAAGCAGAGCTAGATACCCCCGATGAAACTTGTGTGGCTGTTCCACCTTTAAATTTATATAAAAAATCTGTGAGAGCATCAGCTAATTCAGAGGCTCTTTGAAATCTATTATCAGGGTCTTTTTCAATTGTTTTTAGTACAATTTCATCTAATTCAGAAGTTATTTTTTCATTATAAATACTTGGTGGTTCAGCTGAACTCTGCATAATTTTACTAATAATAGTTGCTATATTATCACCATCATAAGGAAACTCACCTGTAAGTAACTCATACATACTGACACCTAATGAATAAATATCAGCTCTTTTATCTACTTTTTGAGCACTAATTAGCTGTTCAGGGGATATATACAAAACACTACCTAAAATTGTACCAGCCTGAGTAAGTTGGGATTGAGATTCTTGTATCTTAGCAATACCAAAATCCATTAGTTTGGTTATACCATTATCCAATAAAATCATATTAGCAGGTTTAATATCTCGATGAATGATACCTGTTTGATGTGCATAATCAAGAGCAGCACAAACTTGAATTACAGACTTAACAACTAGTTCAATAGATAATGGTGAATTAAATTTTAATAATTGTGAAAGATCTCGACCTTTAAGTAATTCCATAACCATAAAGTTTTTGTCATGTTCCAAACCAAAATCAAAGATACTAACAATATTAGGATGGCTTAATTTAGCAATTGCTTTTGCTTCAGTTTTAAATCTTTCGGTTAATTCTTGATGTGATGTCATTGTCAAAGAGTCCGCATCGTCAGAGACACTCTCAAGAATTTTAATCGCAACTTCTCTATCAAGTTTGGCATCGTAACCTCTATAAACTACGCCCATACCGCCTCGACCTAGCTCACCACGAACTTCATAACCACCTATTGTTTGAACCACTCTAATACCTCTAATTGTTGAAACGAGCTATAACTTTTTAAAACTAAGATCCCACCTATTATAGTCTATAGTATGAGATCTTAAAAAGATCTAAAACACATTATTATCTTGTTTTAGATCTTT
>JACMQJ010000477.1 GCA_014377055.1 Candidatus Sericytochromatia bacterium | reverse complement strand
TTAGGATGGATTTATTCTTAACGCTATAATATTAATTTAGCAAATGCTTAAAATCCCTCTAACTCCCTTTGCAAAGGGAGGACAGGCTTACTGGCAATAAGTATTATTATCATATATAATTTTTTCATTGCAACAAGTCTAATAGAATTCTGATCAATTTAATTAAATATTTATGCGATGATTATAAATCTCCTTGAACCAAAATATAATCTAAAAATGTCTTAATATGGAAAAATGATTTGAGTTTAGAATCTTCACTTTGAAGAGCTTCTGTTGGGACATACTTAACATTTAAATCGCGAAATATTTTTTTTACAGATTTACTATTTCTCTCTAAATGTGCTTCAATTACTGGTAAGCAGGATTTGGAATAAATTGTATGCAAAATAACTGGGCCATACTCAACAATAGGTATAACAACATCAAACTCACTCTTTAAACTAAAAAGATATTTAATTAAATTAATATTTAAATATGGCATATCACAGGCACAAACAAAATTATCGTTTTCTTTACTCTCTAATAAGCCACTATATAATGCTTGCAAGACAGTTTTTTTATCTGGATATTTATCTTCAATCAGATGAACATTTTCCAAAAAATCATAATCTTGTGGTTGCGATGACACAATTATTATTTCTGGATTTATCTCTCTCAATTTTTCAATCATGTAAGAAATAAGTGGTTTACCATTAAAATCAAGTAAAGCTTTATTTTCACCTATGCGAGTGCTTTCACCACCTGCTAGAATTATTACTCCTACCATATATCTAAATTGACATAAAATTATCAACAATAGGTTTATTTAAATCTATACTACATATTCCATCACAGGTTGAGCATAAATTATGATCTTCATCATAAGCTTCGGCTCTTGCAAAAACAATTGACTTGCCATTTTTTATCAATTTACCTTCAATAATAACTTTATTACCACTTAGTGGTCGCAAAAAGTTTATATTTAGTTGAATAGTTCCTGTTCTATGCTTATTACTATTAACAATACCTACAAGTCCAATTACCAAATCAAAAAGTGAAGAAAGAACAGCTCCATTAACAGCTTCTGTTCCAAGCCCGCCTCGGTGTAAAGTCTGAATAGGATCTATGATTGCTCTGACCATATTCTCATCAGACATATCAACTTTAACACCAATATATTTGAGAACATTGTTAGAATTCCAAGTATTTTCTACCTTTTTTCTTTCAAGTTCATCTAAAGGTATAGTTTTTATTAAAGACATGATTACTCACTAAACAATATAATTTTGATCAAATTATATTATAACTTTGTTTAAACAAGAAATATCAAATCTGTGATTGTGAATATAACTTAAGAATTTCCTAAATAAGACAATAGATTTGTTAATATATTGTTTGAAAGACAGAATAATTTTTTGATAATTTAGTCTTAAACAATTATCCGTCTCTTTATTAAGTCTAATAATATTTAAGTAATTTTTGGAAGATAAAAGGATTTTCAATCCATCTTATGTCAAATAAAGATTTAGCAACCCAATCTTATGAAAAAAAGATAGTAACTGCTTTAAGAGAAGAAAAATATAATTTGCCTTCTCTTAAAAAAAATAATGAGTTTTTGGATAGCCTTAGTATTATTCCTAATAGTAGAAATAATATTGCTAATAAGTTTTATAAGGATAATATAACCAAAGCTACTAATCTATATATCGATAGTTTTAATGAATTGATTTTACCTTTGGTTGCCGAAAAAGGAACAGCCTTTGAAGTACCAGAAGAACAACTTAACGAGTTGATGAATTTATATGATATAAAAGTTTCACGAATTGTTGAAAAGCTCCAATTAATTAACCGAGTTCAAGATGAAATGTTTTATGATTTACCATTAATATCTGCAACATGGGGTTTATGTATTGATGGAATGGAAAATTTTCCTCTCATGATGGCATTAGGCTCTAATAAAATTATTGTCCTTGATGAAGATTTTAATATGGACTTACATTTTTTTGCTTCTCTTGGTGCTATGCCAGATATAAGACCAACAACTAAAGCGGGTAATATAGATTTGCCTCCAAATTCATACAACATAGATTTACAAATGATGGTTGGTAATGATTTCAAAAAAATATCAATTCTGTTATTAAAACATAAACTAGAAAAACTTGATAGCTTCTTTTCTTTTATGGTAAATATTGGTTTAATAGTCGATACAAAGTCATCAATTAAAGAAGATTTTTCTGGTCTTAAGTGGATCAAAAACTCACTGCAATATAGCTTATTCAAAAATAAATCATTCCTTAACCTCACAAAAATAATGAAAGTAGGGGGCTTAATTATTGATAAATCAGTTTCACCTATGCAAGTACAAAAAATACAATCAATGATGAAATCTAATGTTAATCTTGATATAGGTTTTGAAATAAATAAGTTAGGTATTTTACAATATTCTGTGATTCAAAAAACTGATAATCTAAATCTTATCTTTGATCCTATGGAAGATATGGTTTGTCGTATGCCAGAAGTAATTAATAAATCCAGCAAATTTAATAACTACTAATAATGGATGACGATAATTTAATTGTTTTAGAAAATGTTTCCAAAACTTTTGAAGGTAACATTAAGTCCGAGGCTTTAAAAAACATTAATTTATCCATTAAAAAAGGTGAATTTTGTTCTCTTATGGGGCCCAGTGGTAGTGGTAAAAGTACTCTTTTATACCTTATTGGAGCTTTGGACATACCATCATCAGGAGAAATATATATTAATTCTCAAGCTATTTCTAAGCTAAACGAAAAACAGTTAACCAAGCTAAGACAGGATTATATTGGATTGGTATTTCAATTCCATTTTTTGTTACCTGAGTTTACAGCTCTAGAAAATCTTATGATACCTCAACTTTTAATTAAAGTACCAAAAGATCAAGCAAAAAAAAAATCTCTGGAATTATTAGAAAAAGCTAATATTTTACATAAAAAAGATAATCGTCCATCACAGATGAGCGGGGGTGAACAACAAAGAGTCGCAATAGCCAGATCGTTGGTAAATAACCCACTTATACTTTTGGCTGACGAGCCAACAGGTAATCTTGATTCAGCTAACAGTAAAAATATTTATTCACTTTTACGATCACTTAATGAAGAACATAATCAAACTATTTTAGTTGTGACTCATGATCAAAATTTTGCTAGTCAAACGAACAGAATTATAGAAATAATTGATGGTAAAATTGTGGTCTAGGGATGGTTTTAAACCCATTATTCAAAATTAACTCTCAGTTTTTTAACAAGCATAATTGTATATTTATTTCCAATTATTTTCATCTTTAAAATCATCTTTATCAGCAAGAATTGTTGAATCTAATATAAATCTTTCATTCTTTTTTAAAGATGCCCAGTCAAAAGGTGTTGGCTTTTCCATTGGTTTACCTGGAGCTATTTCAACCCATTCGCCTGGATGAACAAGTACTTTCTCTCCTGAATTACTGGTAACTTCAACCAATCCATCAAGTGTTGTTACATGGCTAACATCTTTATCATCATTTGTAACAAGTAACTCTGTTCCTAAAACCGAAGCCAATGCTGTTGGGGTAACTATCTGTAATAAACCTTGTCCTTTTGTTACTTTTAGCCATAATTTACCAATAAGTAATTTAAGCCCAGTTCTTTTACTATCTTTGGTATGAGTAATTTTCATAACTGAGTTAGATCCCAATCTGGTTATTGTACCATCACTATACTTGACTTCAACTCTTGAAGATGAGCCTGTTCTAATCGAATCACCTTGATCCAGACCTTTTGCAACACCAGCATTTTTCCATACTGGTTCAGAAACGGTTCTTGCTTGTACTTTATTGTGAACCTGCTGTATAACAGCTCTATTCGAGCTAGATTGTGCCACATTATCTGTCAAAGCCATTGAACTGATTATGACAAATGCCGAAATTAAAGAAATAGAAATATTTTTCATATACGATACCTCAAAGTATAATTAAACTGATCATTGGTTAACTATAATCTAATAATTAGTTAACTATAATCTAATTATTATTAAATTAATATGATCTAGGTAAAACTTTAGTTATTAATCAAAAATAATATTCAGACAAATAATTATTTTAATATTCTTCCAGCAGTCAAATAATTATCTATGTACCAACTATTAAATAAAGAATCTTTTGGGTCAAAGCTAGTGATAGTGACACCACCATAACCAACTGAGCTATGAATAAATTTTTTGTCGCCAATATACATACCAACATGAGTGGCTGATTTACCTTTATTTTCAGCAAAAAAAACCAAATCCCCAACTTTTAAATCGTTTCTACTTGCAACAGGTTTAGAAAAAAATTGTTGTTGATCTGCATCTCTTGGAATAATATAACCATTCACTTTATATAACAATTGAGTATAACCACTGCAATCATTCATCATAGGAGAAGATCCCCCCCATAAATAAGGAGCTGAAAGTAACATTTTTGCTTTAACAACTAAATCTTGACCTTTAATATTAAATGGTGTTAGATTTTTACCGATAACTCTAGCAGATGATTTTGCAATATAAGTATTATGATTAGAATAATGTTTGTTACCACCTGGTAGCTTTACTTCATAATAGTCACCAGATTCACCAACAAGATTTAGTCTTGTACTCATATATAATTTTAATTCTGATTTATCATTTTTATTTGCTGAATTTAAAACCTGAACTGTAGGATCGGTTAATATGATCTTTTCTTGATTATTCCATGAATCAAACTCTTTTTTGTTGACAAACCAAATATCAGGTCTTCTGACCCAACCAACATATTTATCATCGTTCATTGAAACTAGAACCCAATCATCCTTTTTTGGATGACCACCAATTATTCTCATGGTCATACCAAAAAGACCTTGTGTAATAAGTTGGCTTGAATGCTTACCTTTATCTCTGATTTGCATAACAGGAAGATTGGCAACACCATAAGAAAGCTCTCCTGTTTCAGCAAATGGAAAAACTTCTATATTATTTTTCACTTTTCCAAGTTTAGATAATTCTTTGATTACTTCTTGTCTTTGAGATTCTTCCAAAACTTTTCCTTGAGCAACAAGTCCACTTTTTGTATTAATTACTTTTACATCAAAAAGAGTTATTCTAGTATCATTTGCTACTTTGTTTTTTACAGAATTTAAAATTTTATCTGCAGGATTTTCTGCTGCCATAGCATTATTATCAGTAAAAATGATTCCTTTGTCAAAATGAGTATTAGATACATTAACAGGTAATATTGATGAACCAATAAGGATTAAAGACGCTGATAAGAAAGAATTTATAACTTTATTGTTTTTAAAAACACCCTTTTTTAAATCATCTTGTTTGTTGTTAATCACAATATTATTATTATCAGACTTCTTTTTAAACACTTTTTTACCTATAATTTGAATATATGTATATTTTAAAATATATACTAAATTTTAGGTTCTTTATGTAAAAAAATGTAGGCAAATATTTACAAATATAAATAAGGTCTAATACTTTTATATTAGTTTTGAGATTATTAATTTTACGTTTGGCTTTTATTTAATCTTTTTTATTTGGTAATATGTTTTGAAAAATAAAAATAATGCTCTGCCATTAACCATTACTTTGGGGTCTATTTTGTTGTTTTTTTGCGTCGTCTTAACTATTTTATGGAATTATGTCTTAATTAGTAATTATTCCAAGATAAAGCAGTACTCAAACTCAGCTAGTGAGGGGTATATTCATTGGTCTATTCTGGGGTTAGGTTCATTCTTTTTTGTCATAATAATTGTTGGTGTAGTCTTATCAATTGTTTTTTTGGCAAGACAAATAATATTAAATCAATTACAAAAAAACTTTATTGATAGTGTTACACATGAGTTAAAAACTCCTTTGACTTCAATCAAATTGTATATTGAAACTCTAAAAAAACATGACTTATCAAAAGAACAAAAAGATTCCTTTTTAAATATAATGCTAAAAGATGTTGAAAGGCTTGATAACTTGATGAATCATATCCTTGATGCTACACAATTAGAGAATATCACCAAAAATTATAATTTTAAAGATATTGAACTTGAAGAAATTATTAACGATAGTGTAGATGTTATAAAAGCTCGTTATAATCTAAAAAGTGAAAATTTTAATATTAAAGTAAAACAAAATAATTTAAAATCAGATCCTACAGCTTTACAACTTGTTTTAATTAATCTAATTGATAATGCAGTAAAATATTCTGATGACAAAATACTTATTAATCTTGAAACTAAAAAAGACGATAATGGAAAAATTATAATATCTGTTCAGGATCAAGGTATTGGCATACCTCTTAATGAAAAAAATAAAGTTTTTGGTAGGTTTTATAGGATCAGTAATAAACATGTTATTAGTCAAAAAGGAAGTGGACTAGGATTGTTTATTGTTAGAGAAAATATTAAAAATATGAAAGGTAAAATAGAGATTTTTAGTGAAGGCAAAGACAGAGGATCAACATTTACTATAACTTTACCAGAATAATATTATGATAGAAATTTTACTTGTTGAAGATGAAGATCATATTGTTCAAGGATTGATATTTAATCTTCAAATAGAAGGCTATAAAGTTAGCCATGCAAAAGATGGTAATATTGCCAAAAAGATACTCTTTGATGATCAACAAAAATTTGATCTAATCATTATGGATATTATGCTACCTGGTATTAGTGGCTTTGATCTTTGTAATGCTTTGAGAAAGAAAAATAACTATACTCCAATTTTAATGCTAACAGCAAAAAAGTTTGATAAAGATAAAATAAATGGTCTACAACTTGGTGCTGACGATTATATGACCAAGCCTTTTAATCTTGAAGAACTTCTAACTCG
>JACMQJ010000476.1 GCA_014377055.1 Candidatus Sericytochromatia bacterium | reverse complement strand
CATAACTTTATTATATTTCATTATTTCAAATAAATATTTTTTCAGGTCGAAAATCAAATATTAATGATGACAAAATATACAGAATCGAGTAAACAAAAAAGTTAGGGGTTTTTTATCGTAACATAATTAATTTATAAAAAATATCTGAAATTTTGATTTATGATATAATATATTTAAGTCCCTTGTAAATAGGTACTTTGAAACAGATAGCTTAATTAAGGGTTATGCCTCTTATTAAAGGAGAAAATATAGTAATGGAAGAGTTTTCAAAATATTTTAAATCTATGCTTGAGCAACTTATGAAATCAGGTACGAATGAAAGTGGCTTAAACTTTGATGTTAAAGCATTTGATCTAAGTAATGGTTCATCAATAATGCAGATGTTTTTTGGAGGTATGACTGATAAAAAAGAAAAATTAGCTATCAGAAAATTAACCGAACAAGAAATAGAACAATACAAAAGCATACTAGAAAGTAGAGATAAACTTCAATATCAATTTAGAAGATTGATGACTGAACAAAAGAAATTGGATGCCGATTTTGATTTATTTTGGCAAGATGCTCAAGAAATATCAAAAATAAAATTAGATCCAAAACAATTATCAGTAGATCTTGAAACTGGATTTTTATTTCAAGAAGTCAATGTTAATCAAAAAAGTAAAGAAGAAGAAGTTTAAAATATGTACAATTTCAGCAATTTTGTAGCTGAGTTAGAAGAAATAGTTTCTAAATCAAGTTCTGATAAAGAAATTATTCACCATAGTTCTAACTCTATGAAGAAACTATTAAGTAACCATGAATTAATCCAAGATGAACATCTATCAGGTGAACCAACGATTTATAAAAGTGCTGACAACGGTTTTATAATTCAGTTATTTACTTGGAGTCCAGGCTGTGAAACACCTGTGCATGATCATGAAACATGGGGAATAATGGGCTTATACGAAAATTCACTTAAAATTGCTGAATATTGTTTTTTACCAATAGATAATAATCAAACTGAGCTTAGAGAAATACAAACTTATGTAGCCGAAAAAGGTGACGTTTGCTATATAATACAGCCAGATGAAGATATACATCATATCTCTAACCCAAGCGACCAAAGGTCAATAAGTATTCATGTCTATGGTAAACAAATAGATGAATATAATATTTATGATCTAGAAAATAATCAAGTAATACATAAAGTAGTTTAATAAAAAATGGATCCAGCAATAATAAAATTATTACCTAACATCTTTGTAAAATTTTTTGCCAAGCCTTATATTGGTGGAGAATCTGAGGATAAGGTTATTAGACATGCACAAGAAATATACAGCTCAGATCGTTTTTTATCAACCTTAGATGCACTTGGTGAAGATGTAAAGTCAAATAATGATATTAATACATTCGTCAATATTTACTTAGATTTGGCAAGAAAAATATCTAAGTTAGATAACTTTACTGATAATTACAGTCGACCATCTATTTCTTTGAAACCCTCTTGTTTTGTTATGGTTCATAAAAAAGAAGATGGATCACTTGATAAAGCAAAAATGGATTGGATAGGCTGCTATGAAAATATTTATAAAATATGTAGTTATGCTAAACAACAAAATATCAGAGTAACAGTTGAGATGGAAGATAGATATTGGACTGAATTTACACTCAAAACTTATTTTAAGCTATTAGATTCTGGATTGGACAATGTTGGTACAGTTTTACAAACTAGATTGTATAGAAGTCTTGAAGATGTAAAATTGTTTGATAATAGATCTCGTGTTCGCCTTGTAATTGGTATTTATAACGAGCCTGCAAGCGATGCCTTAACAGACAAAGATAAAATGAAAGATTTGATGATTGATTTTGCCAAAATATTATTTGAAAAAGGTACATTTGTTGAGTTTGCGACTCATGATGAACGTTATCTTAATAGATTTTTTAAAGAAGTTGTTATACCTAATAAGATACCATCTGATAGATTTGAAATACAAATGCTTTTAGGTGTTCCCAAAGAAAAGCTACAAAAAGATTTGATGTCAGGTCAATATCTTGATGAAATGTTAGGCAACGATGCAAAGTATTATGGTAATAAAAAAGTAAGCTTTAGGCTTTATTTACCATTCGCTCAGACTTGGGATAATGCTCTGGCATATTGCAAAAGAAGATTAATAGAAAATCCAAATATAGCTCTTTATGGAATAAAGAATTTATTTATTCGTTAATTAATTTGATTTATTATATTTTATATGCTTTTTACATCATACTTTTTTTAGTTAGTTTTATTAACTTAGTTTCTCAACCTATTTTAAAAAGAACTTCTAAGAATAATGATGATTTTATTTCTATACTTATACCAGCTAGGAATGAAGAAGATAATATCAAGATTATTCTTAATTCGATCATATTTCAAGAATATAAAAATTATGAAATAATTGTTCTTGATGATGACTCAAAAGATCAAACTGAAAATATAGTTTTAGATTATTCAAAAAAATATCAACAAATCAAACTAATTAATGGGAAATCAATACCCTCAAAATGGCTTGGTAAAAATTGGGCATGTCATCAACTAGCTAATGAAGCAAATGGAGAATACTTATTATTCCTTGATGCTGATACTGTTATTGAGTCTGGTCTAATTAATTCTTCTCTTGAATTTATAAAAAAGAATGATTTAAAATTATTATCCATTTTCCCACAACAAATAATGTCTTCTTTTGGTGAAAAACTGATTGTACCGTTAATGAATAATATTTTATTATCATTACTACCTTTAATTTTAATACCTCTAAGTAAAATAGATTCTCTAGCTGCTGCTAATGGTCAATTTATGCTTTTTCAGGCAAATAATTATAAAGAAAATAATTGGCATCAACAGGCAAAGAATAAAATAACAGAAGATATCACAATTATTCGTATGATGAAAAAACAAGGATTTAGATGTGCTACTTTGTTGGGCAATAATTTAATCAAATGTAGAATGTACAAAAGCCTAAAAGAAGGAATAAATGGCTTTAGCAAAAATATTGTATTAATGTTGGGGGATAGTTTATTTTTTT
>JACMQJ010000475.1 GCA_014377055.1 Candidatus Sericytochromatia bacterium | reverse complement strand
TCGAATCATCTTTTTTTATATTATCTTGTTCTGACATTATTTTATATCCTTTTAATTAAAATATTTAGAGCATTATTAATTTTAGCAAAAAAATCTAATTGATCCCAATTATTGTAAATATAGATTCATGTAATATTTATCACTACTATATTTTAGAGAGAACCTGATAAACCCTCAAATCAAACTCTGGAATAATTGCCAAAAAATGATCAAAAATATCGGACTGTACTTCTTCATAAACCTCTAATTTAGTTTTGTTAGAAAAAGCATATATCTCAAGTGGTATTCCTTCTGGTGTTGGTGACATTTGCCTGACAAGTAAATGTAGGTCTTGATTTATGTCAGGATGGCTTTTGAGATAGTTAAGAGCATATCTTCTAAAAGTACCAATATTAGTTAGCTTCTTACCATTAACTATTTCAGAAGTATCAATCATATTTTTGCTATTATATTCATTAACTTCTATTTGTTTTTTAGAAATATAATCTGATATTAAATGAAATTTTTTAAATTTTTCTATATCTTGATCGTTAAGAAATCTGATACTATATTGATCAATTATAATAGATCTACAAATCCTTCTTGCACCAGTATCAGTCATTCCACGCCAGTTTTTAAAAGAATCTTCCATTAATTTATAAGTAGGTATAAAAGTAATTGTTTTGTCCCAATTTTTTACTTTTATTGTATCTAGGGATATTTCTATTACATTGCCGTCAGCTCCAAACTTTGGTATCTCTACCCAGTCATCAATTCTCAGCATATCATTATAAATTAATTGAATACCTGCTTTAAAAGATAAAAGAGAGTCTTTAAAAACAATCATCAAAACAGCTGTTAATGCACCAAGTCCACTAAGAAATGTCAAAACTGATTTATTAAAAAGTAAAGATAAAATAAAGACTAAACCGATAAAAAATATTATTATTTTACCGACTTGAATAAAAGTAGTAATAGGTCTTTTTTTGGATATTTCGTAACCATTATAGATTAGTAATAAAACCGACAAAACTTTTTCAGAAAAAAAAGTAAAAATTAAAGCAATATATATTAGAATAACTTTTTCTATCTTTGGCTGAAAGTATGGAAATAAAAATGAACCCAAATAAATTATTGGTATGGGAGTTAGGTAAATAATATAATGAAAGATTTTTTCTTCAAAAAATATCTCACTCCATAAGCTTTGATTATTATTAACAACTTTTTTGACAGCCGAAAGAACATATTTTTTGGCGATAAAATAACTTAAGGCACTCCCAAGAACTATTAGGCATAAAGATATTAGTTCATAGAGATTATTATTAATGATGTCCATTTTAATTTTTTGTTTCGATATTTTGGTTTCTTAATTTATTTACTTCTGATTTGCGTTTTTCTACTCGGCTTTTATTATCAAGATATTCTGTTTTTCGTGTTCTTTCGTAACACATTTGATAATACTCCTCAGCTTGGTCAAAATTACCTTTTATTTCATAATAAACACCTAAATCATACATTGCAAAAATTGCATCTTCTTTTTTATCTTGATCAAGTGAATCTCTATTACGAATTACGTCTTCCCAATCCCTTTTGGCATCGTCCCAAAACTCTCGCTTGGCGTATTCAAAAGCATTTTTCATTAAATAACTTTTACCATCTTTTATTTCCCTTTCTTCAGTTATATAGTGTGGAGCTATCTGCTTTACGGTTAGATTAGATAAGTATTCTACTTGTGATTCGACAACTTTATGCCAACTTTTTAATTTTCTTCTAGCATCTTCTTCGTCATAACCAACGGCTTTTTCGCTGTTATAAGTTGAATTATTTTTTGTTGCTATAACTTGACCTGAATTGGTACTTATAACTTGATAAGATACATCAGTACCAATATTCCTATTGATGATATATTTTCTGTTTTTTATAATAACATTATTTCTGTGTATAATATCCTCGAACCATTGACCACGATCCGAGATAGAATATTCTCCATTACCTGTTATTATAGCGTCTATAGCAAAATTTTGCTTTAAATTTTGATTATTAATATTATTTTGGATATTCATACCTATTTCATCACTTTTAACTACTTTAAAAGATCCATTTTCAGATAATTTTTTAACTAGTACATTACTAACTGTTTTACCTGGAAAAGCTTTAAGAGGATCATAGCTATTATAGTTATTATTAAAAAACTTATGTACTATTTGATTTTGAGTAAAATTATTAAGTGAGCTTTGATCATTAAAATCCCATCTTCCTCTGAACTGAAAATCATCAATTGTAATCTTTTTGACAATACCTATATTTAATTCAGCAGGCTTTAGCAATTTTACTTTTATATAAGTAGCACAGCCACTAAAAGAAATTGTGATAGATAAAATTAAAAAGAGTAAATTTTTCATTATTATAGTTTCCAAAATACTTACAATTAATCAATAATTTAAACATGTTATTCACATCTAAGTTACTAATTTAATTCATAATATTACAAATGTTTTTGACTTTTATCATAAATAATATATAATTGTTTTGTAAACATGCCTTTGTAGCTCAGTGGATAGAGCGAGACCGTCCTAAGGTCTGCGTCGTGGGTTCGATTCCTGCCAGGGGCATATTTATTAGATAACTTCTGAATATACCCATGCAACAAGCGTTCTTCTTATTCCTTTTGTAATAGGTGTTACTCTGTGAAGCTTATGAGAAGAAAATAATACGATACTACCCTGTTCCATTGCAAGTGGCTTTTTTAAATAAGGCATAAATTCAAGTTGCCCACCTTCATAATCATTTTTATCCGAAAGAAAAACAACTATACTGATCAATCTTTTTGTATAAGGATGAGCCCCACCCATATCCATATGCCAGTCAAATCTGCCACCTGATTCATATTCCAAAATCTGAAAAGCTTGAAATTCTAAAACTGAATGCTTAAAAAAATTTTTATTACATTCTGATACGACATCAACAATTTTATCATAAATCCATTTATATTCAGGATTATAAGGTAACTGAGAATTTTTTGAGATACGTGTCCCCTTTTGTTTTATATCAAGTTTATTATTAAATTCAAACCCACTCTTATAAGTATCTCCAACTAGAGCATCTTTATAATCAAGTGATTTTATTTGCTCCAAAACTTTATTTGATTCCTCCTGATTAAAAAGAGGTAAATATATAGTCTGAGTAGATTTAAATTCTAATTCTTCTTGAGTTAGCATTAATTTATTTTCCTTGATTTAGAGATGGGTTTTGATTCGCAAAAGCAGTTCCATCTTTATAACCCCAAGTAACAATACTTCTTCTCATGCCTTTGGTTACAGGTGAAACTCTATGAACGATATGAGATGGAAATATCATGATATGACCCTGTTCAAAAGTTAGACTATGTTTTAGTTTTGGCATAAACTCAAGTTGTCCTCCTTCATAATCAGATCTTTCTGAAAGAAATAAAATGATGCTTAATAAACGCTCCGTATAAGGATAAGCTATACCCGAGTCCATGTGCCAATCAAACTTACCTCCTACTTTGTATTCAAGAACTTCAAAAGGCAAAAAGATCATTGCATCATATTTAAAAAAAACAGCATTAGCTTGATGAACTGCCTCAATAACTCTTTCATAGATCCAGTTATTCTGAGGATTATCTACCAATAATGATCTTTTAGTAATACGCCCCATATCTTTTGATAAACTAAATTTTTTGTTAAATGAAAATTGTTCCTTATCAGGTATATAACCAACCATAGCATC
>JACMQJ010000474.1 GCA_014377055.1 Candidatus Sericytochromatia bacterium | reverse complement strand
ATCAATTAATCTTATATATAATTCCTCAACTTTGCTACGAGCCCAAGGAGTTTTACGCAGAAAATTAAGACTTGATTTAATACTAGGATCAATATTAAAACACTTTATATCTATTTTAGAGCCTAATTTTTCCCATCCATAATGTTCGACTAGATGAGTTAATATAGATTCTAAGGTTTTGCCATGCAAAATATTATTTGGTTGTACATTCATTATTTTCACCTTTATAATAAAAGAAAATTATTCTTCTTGTGTCGCTTTTTCAAAACTAAGGTATCTGGTAACAGATAAAGCACTACCAAGAAAACCAATTATAATACTAAGAATCATTGTGTAAGTTATTACAGTCCAGATTAAACTAGGCTCTTCTGTAATAGGAATAAAAGGAAAAAGCTTTTTTATTTGCTCTGTAGAAAAGGTACGCCAAGCAACTAAAACTATTGATGTACATACTGCACTACAAAAACCAAAAAAAATACCTTCTAATAAAAAAGGCATTCTAATAAACCAATTAGTTGCACCAACCAATCGCATAATTTCTATTTCATTTTTTCGAGAATTAACCGCTAATCTAATTGTATTGACTATTATAGAAAGTGTTGCAAGTCCAAAAATAGCTGTAATTGCTATACCAACAGTTCTTACAAGCTTTGAAAGTTGCTCTATATAATCAGCAAGCTCTTTACTATATTTGATTTCATCAATTTCAGGCATTGCCTTGATTCTTTTTGCCACTTCTTCAACATTTTTGGCTTCATCTATAGTTACTTGAACTGTGTCAGGTAGTGGATTTTCGTTATCAATATTATCAAGCTCTAAACTATTTTTTAGATCACTTTTTAAGTCTTTCCAACCCTTTTCACGTGGTATCGAATCAACTTTACTAACACCTTCAACTTTTGTAATTTGATCATTGACCTTGTCTAACTTAGCATCTTGTTTTAAAAATGCAACAATTTGGAGTTTTGAACCCATAGTATCAGCAAGATAATTAAAATCTTTGGTTAACATCCAAAATGCACCAAAAACACTTAATGATGCTACCATTGTTGTAATAACAATTGTAGTCATCCAACCACTACGAATAAAATTGGTAACAGCTTCCTGTAAAGTAAATTCTAATTGCCTTATAAGCTTTTTAACCGATTCCAACTGAATAAACTCCTTGTTCCTGATCCTGTATTAAACTACCTTTTTCCATAGTGATAACTCTACGCTTCATATTATCAACTATTATTTTGTTATGTGTCGAAACAATGATAGTTGTGCCTCTCATATTTATTTTTGTTAATAATCTCATAATTTCCCATGAATTTTCGGGATCAAGATTACCTGTAGGCTCATCTGCCAAGAGTATAGGAGGAGTATTGATAATAGCTCTGGCAATAGCAACTCTTTGTCTTTCACCACCAGATAGCTCACTTACATATTCATAAGCATATTCTGACAAATTGGTAAGATCTAATGCAGCCTTGACTCTTCTATCCTGCTCTTCTTTATTTGTTCCTAATATTTGTAATGTAAAAGCAACATTTTCCCAAACTGTACGCATTGACAAAAGTTTAAAATCTTGAAAGATAACACCTATTTTTTGCCTCAAATAAGGTACTTTACTTGGCTTGATATCATTAACACTAATACCCGAAATAAAAACTTTGCCTGTTGTTGTTACTTCTTCTCTATAAAGTAATTTCATTAATGATGACTTGCCCGATCCTGTAGCTCCTACAAGAAAAACAAATTCACCTTTTTTTATGTGTAGATCAATATTATTCAAGGCTACTACACCATTAGAATAAACTTTTTTTACACCTTGTAATTGAATCATAAATTAATCCTCTAATCAGATTATT
>JACMQJ010000473.1 GCA_014377055.1 Candidatus Sericytochromatia bacterium | reverse complement strand
GGAATGTAGGATAGTATTTTAATTAAAAATTCTGCCTCGACTTATTCAGCAGGTGATCCTATTGGTGATAAAGTAGCAGGTTCTTTTGCTATTACTAGTACTAATAGATTTAAGCAAAAATCAAGTTTAAGCTTACTTAAACTTGATTTTTCATGATAGATATACTCGAAACTTTTTATAAATAGAGCATAATATTATTTGCCTATACTCAAGTAAAAATGTTTTGCAAAGTATAATTTTATGATGTAAAGAAAAAATTGTTATTGCTACATCTTATAAAAATTTCTATAAAAGTTTTCTAAATTCTGTTATTTTACACTAATGTTTGTTTTAGAATTCTTATGCGAGTCTATTTTTTATTTGTACTTTTAGAGTTTAGTTTTGATTAAGCCATATTAAAATATTTATTAAAAATAATCGGAGAATAATATTTTGCCTTTTTTGTTCAAAAAACTTGAAATACCTGAAGTTATAGTTATAGAGCCTCAATCTTACAATGATGAAAGAGGTTTTTTTGTTGAGACCTATAAATACTCTGATTTTAAAATAGCTGGAATATCAGATGATTTTATTCAAGATAATCATTCAAAATCAGTTAAAGGAGTCATTAGAGGATTACATTATCAAAAATCACCAAAGGCTCAAGCAAAATTAGTTAGATGTGTTCAAGGTGAGATACTAGATATAGCAGTAGATATTAGACAAGATTCTCCTAATTATGGAAAATGGGTTGGGGTTAAACTTTCTTCAGAAAATAGATTAATGATGTATGTACCCGTTGGTTTTGCTCATGGATTTGCAGTCATATCAGATACAGCTGAGATTATGTACAAAACGAGTAAAGAATATTCTCAAGAAAATGAAAGAGGTATATTATGGAATGATCCCAAATTAAATATTAATTGGGAACTATCAGAGCCAATAATTTCTATAAAAGATACTAAGCTACCAACATTAAAATATATTGATAATGATTTTTATTAATTAGATATTGTTAAAATCAGATAATTTAACAATGGTAACTTAATAAAAATTTCACCAAATATATAATGTATAATTCTCTTTAGAATAAATACTATTATGATGACAGTATTAATTTACGATTTATTTTAAATAAAAGGATATTTTTTAATATAGATATAAAAATAGAGCTTATTTTAGGCTTTTTGTATCACTATATATTATTAATCTTATGTTAACTCATTTACTTATAGAAAATTTTATTTTATTGGATAGGCTTGATCTTGATTTTTCCAAAGGCTTAGCTGTGATAACTGGTGAAACAGGAGCAGGTAAATCATTAATTGTTGATGCTATAGAAGGAATAATTGGTGGTAGATTATCACCTGAGCAAATAAAAACTAACTCTAAACACTCTTATCTTGAAGGTACATTTATTATTAACTCTGTTGTAAAAGAATTGTTACTAGAAAACGGTTTTGAGGATCTTGACGAAACAATTACTTTAAGCCGAACTATTCAAAGATCAGGTAATAAATGTCGAATAAATGGTCAGCTTGTCACACAGAGCTTTTTAAAACAAATTGGTGAATATTTGATCGACACAATTGGTCAAAATGAAAATCAATATTTATTCAAAGTAGAAAGGCATAGGGGTATTATTGATGCTCTAGGAGATGATAATCATAAAAAAATTTTAGAAAGTGTTAAGGATACTTCTCTCAAAATTAATATCTATAAAAAAGAATATGAAGATCTAAAAAAGTCTAGTCAAGAAAATAAAAGACAAATTGATTTTTATAAATTTCAGCTAAATGAAATAGAAGAAGCTAATCTGAAAACTGGTGAAGAAAAAGAATTAAAAAAAGAAAGAGAAATTTTAGTTCATGCAGAAGATTTAGGAAAAAATCTATTAGAAGCTTATCATGAACTATATGCTAGTGAAGAAACACCGAGCTTATGCGATAGGCTAAATCATATTTCAAGATTAGTCTCAGATTCTGCCAAACATGATCCTAGTTTGGAAAATACAAGTAATGAATTAGAAAATATTAACTTTCAATTACAAGAAATATCAAGAAGCATTCGTGATTATTCTGAAAAGGTAGAATCAGATCCAGAGCGTCTTGAAGAAGTAGAGTCCCGAATTGATATTATCACCAAGATGAAAAACAAATATGGTCAAACTGTCGAAGAAGTATTATCTTATTTATCTGAAATAAGCGAAAAAGTTAAGCTAGTCGAAAACAGTGAAGAAAAATTAGAATATTTAACTAAAAACATCTCTGTTTTAGAAGAAAAGTATAAAGAACAAGCTAGCGATTTAACTATTTCAAGAAAAAAACTTGCCGAATATCTTGAACCAAAAGTAGAGAAAGAGCTTTCTGAGCTTGGTATGGACAAAACCAAATTTAGAGTAAATTTTATGACAAAAAAAGATAGCTTTTCAGAAAATGGCTCTGATGGTATTGAATTTTTGATCAGTCCTAACCCAGGTGAGCCTTTAAGACCTTTGGCAAAAACTGCGTCAGGTGGAGAAACATCAAGATTAATGCTTTCTTTAAAAATGGTATTGCATAAGTCCAATCAAGTTCCTACTTTGATTTTTGATGAAATTGATGCTGGTATTAGTGGTAAAGCTGCATTGGTTGTATCACAAAAACTAGCAAAACTTACAGAATTAGCCCAAATTATTTGTATTACCCATCTACCTGTTGTTGCAGCTATGTCAGATCAACACCTTTGGATCGAAAAAACTTCAACAGAAGAAAACACAACTGTGAATATTATTGTTCTTGATGAAAAGCCAAGAATAGAAAAATTAGCCCAAATGACAGGGGCAAAAATTAGTGAAACAAGTTTACAATATGCAAGAGATATATACAATTATGCCCTTGACTACAAAAAAGATTTTAAAATAATGGTGAAAAATAATGAGTGATAATGAAGAAGTTAAATTGAAATTAGGTAATTTTAGTTTTTTAATTATAGGTGTTGTAGTAGTTTTATTTTTAGTTTTTGATACTACAGTTTATATACCGCCTGGATATGTTGGCGTAAATATTAATAAAATATCAGGAAAGATAAGTGAACAGCCTCTTCATTCAGGTTATGAGTTTAAAATGCCCTTTTTTCAGCAAATTATTGAGTACCCATTTTATATGCAAACAATTATCTTAACTAAAAGTGAAAATGAGGGATCTCCACAAAATGAAGAGATTAATGTTAATTCTGTTGAAGGTCAACCTGTAAGTTGTGATGTGTCTTTATCTTATACTTTAGTTCCAGATAAAGTACCTTTTTTGTATACATCATTTCGCCAAAGTATTGAAAATATTAGTCATGGATTTATTAAGCAAACAATTAGACAATCGATGCAGGAAGTAATTGGTAAGATGGCTATCACCGAATTTCTTGGAAAAAATAAAGCTGTTGCTGTTGCTACTGTTGAAGCAAATTTACAACAAAGATTAAAACAGTATGGTTTTAATATTGAACAATTTACCATTAATGAAATAAGACCACCACAACTTGTCATAGATGCTATCTCCCAAAAAAATGTTATGGAACAAGATGCTTTGAGAGCACAAAATGAGCTTGCAAAAATTAAATATGAATCAATGCAAAAAATAGAAACATCTAAAGGTAAATCAAAAGCTTTGTTAATGGAGGCACAGGCACAAGCTAAGTCAAATATTATTTTGGCTCATTCTATTACTGAGACTCTTGTAGAATATAGAGCAATAGAAAAATGGGATGGAGATATGCCAAGAGTAGCTACAGGAAAAGGTAGTGGTGCTGTACCGTTAATCAATATGAATTTAACTGAACCAACTGTTGCAGCAGCTGATGAAACTAAAAAATAGATCACCGATTTAGATGATTAAAATAGCTTAATTATGAATAAAATAAATAAATTAAATAGTTATATTATCAGAAAATATATTTTATTACTAGGCATAGTTGGCATTTTAGCATCTATTATAATGAATACGTTTGTATTGTTAGATAGTTTTAGTGAAGATGGTCAGAGGCTTCCATTTTCTTCTGGTATGAGATATTTATTATCTTTAAATAGTTTATTTATTATTATTGCACTAATATCAATTATTATATTTTTTAAGAAAAAAACTCAAAATATCAATGACATAGAAGATAAAATAGCTTTTTTTGAAAATAATAAGGTTTCCATCAGAAAAAAGTTTAATTTTTTACTTATAATAACATTATTACCATCTTTATTTATTGCTGGTAATAATATTTTCGATACAAGTGAAATAAGAAATATTCCTTGTAAAATATCTTTTAAAGATTTTACTGAAAATAAAAAAAGCAGTCTTACTTATTACTTGAAATTTAAATGCAAAGATCGAAATGAATACAAATTATTTAGTGACAAAGATATTTGGTTAAAAACTAAATTAGGAGATAAATTAATTATGCAAACGAAGTCAGGAGCTTTTGGTTTAGAAAGAATAAGAAAAATATTGTTATAAATATAATTTGAATATGTATTTTTATCTTTTATAAAAATAATAAAAATCCTAAATTTTGCTTTTGAATTATTAAAGTGATTTTATTTTTAACATCTCATCTAAGAACAAAATCATCTTGATTAAAATATCATCAAGATGATTTAATAAATATTAGTTACAAAAACTATTCTGCCATTCTACCCATTCTATCTAAGGTTGAAGGAGCTAATTTTTGGAATTTTGCATAATCACTATCAGGGCCATCACCTAATTGTGAGATAACTGACTTCATTGTATCTTTGTTATGACTTTGAAAAATACTATGATTTTTGTCTACTTGCTCAATGTACTTTTTGATTGCATCAACTGAAACTGATGATCCACTTCCTTGAGTACTATTTTTGATCATGGCAACCAATAACTTAGCACCAACTTCTGGCTCATCAGACATATCATTACCACTTGTATGTTTGGCAATAGTTACTAATTGATCATTACTTAGATTTTCATTTTTAACCAAGTCAAAAACAATTTTTTTACCCGACTTTTTAATTAAATCGTC
>JACMQJ010000472.1 GCA_014377055.1 Candidatus Sericytochromatia bacterium | reverse complement strand
GGCATAAAATCAGAATAACTTTTTTTGGCTTTTTAAAATAGCCAAAAGTTATCTCCGATTTCAACCAAGATAATCGAATATTAAACTAAAAACCTATCTTAAATCATTGCGATTTCTGTTTGAAAAATGGGTACAGCGTACATTTGTTAATTCACTTTTATTGCAAGAGAATCTTTACTCACAATAATAACTCTATGAGCTCTCAAACTTCACCTTTTTGATTAATAATTTTGCCATTACTTAGAATAGTTAAATGAAAACATTTATTCATTGATTATGATTATTAGGTTAATATATACTTGTTTTTTATGTGGGATGTTAGAAATATGTTCTCTTGTAATTGTGACATTATAAATTGCATATTTTAACAATTTTAAACACTAATAATCAAATTATTATATTTCATAAAATAACGCTTATAGATTTAAATTTTTAAAATTATAGTGTCTCTGTATCATTATTTATTAATATAAATGCATATACCACATTAATAATGTTAAAATTAGCCATTCCGAAAATATAAAGAAGAAATGGATTGTTAGGTATAGTGATAACAACACTTAACAAAGAAGGCAGTTTTTAAGCAAAGTATGTTAAAATATTCATCTAATAAAAGATGAAAAATGTAAATCACTACGGTAACTATAACCTAAATTCATGTATTAAATATTTGGAGAAATTGTAAAAGACTTGACTTAAATACTATTCTGATTGTATATAAAAAATCCCGATTACATAAAGTAGTCGGGAAGTTGAATTAATGCAATAATTTTTTTCTTAAACAAATATGTTAGTTCCCTAATTCTAATTGATTCTTTACTAAATCATAATAACTAGCTTTAGTATAAACCAATTCTACTTAATTACAATTTCCTCCACAATCTACCGCATTTTGATAATCTTCAGTAGTTATAGTGTAAATTTCTGTTTGTTCATTATTAAATTCAGGTCTAAAAATATTTCTAGGTAGAAAATTACAATTAGAAGTTACTGAACATTCTTCGTAAATCATTCTTTTTGAATTATTGAATACAAATTCTAAATGTGTAAATAGCCCAACTGTATTTGAGTTAAATAATCTAGTCATTCTATATCCTCCATAAGGTGCGTGGTCAGTATACTTTTTATTTAAAATTTCTCCATTTTGTAAGGTAATTTTATTATTTACTTCTTTTACTCCATTGACATATGGAATAATTTCTATAGTAACACCAGAATTATTAATAATGGAATAGTCATACTGGACTTGCTAACTTTACCTGCATAAAAAGTTAAGAATAAAACCTTAATTTTAACTTATGAAACAAGTGCGTAAAATTTAAGACCGAGCTTTTAAAGAGAAAGCCGTTCAATTGAGTTATGAGAGACATAACATCTCAGAACTGGCCAGAGAATTAGGAGTTACAGCTCCACAATTGTATAAATGGAGAAAAGAGTACGAAGAGTTTGGACAAGGAAGTTTTCCAGGTAATGGCAATTTAAAGCAAACGCCAGAACAGGAGCTAATTTCTGAGCTTGAAAGAAAACTCAAAGATGCGGAACTAGAGCGTGATATATTAAAAAAAGCAATTGGCATCTTTTCCAAAAACGGTCGATGATTTATGCTTTCATCAGAAACAATGAAAAGATATTTCCGATTGAAAAGATGTGTAAAGTATTGCAAGTTGGTCAAAGAAGTTATTATCAATGGAAAAGTCGGTCTGTTTCAGATAGAAAACAAAGAGTTGAGCTTGTTAAAGAAAAAATAACATCCATTTATTTTAATTCAAAACAAAGATATGGAAGTCCAAGAATGACTGCCGAGTTGGCTTCTTTAGGCAATAAATTATCAAGGATTACAGTTGCTAAATATATGAATCAACTGGGTTTACGAAGTAAATTAAGCAAGAAATTCAAGGTTACCACAAATTCTAAGCATAAGTATTTAATTGTACCCAATGTGGAAAAACCGGTCAAATTGACCACCCAATTCCAGTGCAAATTGACCACCAGTTCCGGAGTAAACTGACAACCCTATTCCAGTTCAAATTGACCACCTAATTTTGGGGTAAAATTGAGCATTAAAAACTACTTACTTTTTCATGTTGTTAGCACCATACATTCGTTAAAAAAATACGGATTATGGCAAACAAATTAACAGACATGAGTAAAATTAGAAAAGT
>JACMQJ010000471.1 GCA_014377055.1 Candidatus Sericytochromatia bacterium | reverse complement strand
GTTGCTTGTTGAATCAACATTGAGGCCTCAAGTCTTACAGGTGAGGAAAATCCAGCCATTAATAAATATTTAACAGCTTTTTTTGTTTCATTACTGCGACTAAAATGATAAGCCAATTCGCCCGAAATATTAATTAGTTGATTTGGGTTTTCAATTTCAATAGTTTCAGCAACTCTTTGATGTAATTCTTTTCTTTTTTCAGACTCTAAGCTATCATAGAGTGTCTCTCTAACACGATCGTGAGGGAATAAATATTCATGATCAAGTCTATTTAAAAATTGCCTTTCAATTAATTCGTCTATTGCGGCAAATATATCTTCTTCTTCCCAATTACTCACAGCTTTAAATAATGATAATCTTAGTTTTCTACCAGCAACTGCGGCAAGTCTGATTAATTCCATTGCTTTTGGACTTAAGCTATTTAAACGTCTATTAACAGTCGCTTCTATACTTGTTGGTAATTCCCATGAGCTATAATCAGCAGGTAAATGCCAAGTACCAAATTTTATTTGTAAGATATTTTCTTCAACAAGATAACGCATTACTTCGCTAATAAAAAAAGCATTACCACCCGTGGCATTTTTAACTCTATCAACAAAATCCATTTTTAATTCAACACTGCCAAGCATTGCTTTGATTAGGTTACGAATATCCTCAGAAGTAAAAGATTCAAGCTTAACAACTTGAGTTAATTCTTCTTCTATTGTTTGCCATAATGGATGCCCTGCTGGTACTTCATCATCTCTGAATGTTCCCATGAACATTACTTTTGATTTTCTAAGATCACGAATACATGTATTTAATAGATCTATACTAGCTTGATCAATCCAATGTAAATCATCAATAAAAATAACTAATGTTTCTCGACATGATACATCTGTTAACCAAGCTATGATTGTATCAAAAAGACGTAATTTTTCGGCAATTCCTTCTAAATTAGGTAATGCAACAAAACCTTTTTCTTGTAACTCAGGCAGTATTTTAACCAAAACATCACCATATTTAACTAATTCTTCTTTGGTTGTTAATATTAATATTTGTTTAAAAGCATCTGCTAATGGTTTATAAGCCGACATACCTTGTTCAAAACAATGACCTGTTAAAAATGGATGCTCTGCAAGTTGAACTTGTAACTTAAACTCTTGGACTAACCTTGATTTACCAACACCAGCAGGAGCCGCAACAAAAATAGCTTTTCCATTATTTTTATTAACTGAATTAAGTGCTGATTCAAGTATTTTTAATTCCTTGTCACGACCAACCAAAACACTACTATTAAGATAACTTCTTTTTTGTTCTATTGATTCATTGACAACATCTTCGCCACTTAACTCAGATAAATCAACTATTACTTGGGCTGCAGTTTGATACCTTTCTTGTTGACTTTTTTCTAAAAGTTTTAAAATAATTTGTTCAAGTTTTAGAGGAATATCATCAACAATTTGACTCGGTGGAGTAACAGGTGAGTTAATATGAGCTCTAATCACTTCAAGAACACTGGTTCCTTCAAAAGGTAATTTACCTGTGACCATCTCATAAGCCATAACACCTACCGAATATAGATCAGAGCTGGCATTAATAATTCCACCTGTAGGAATTTCGGGTGGTAAATAATCAACAGTACCAGTAATCTGACCGTTACTTCGTAAGCCTAATTGATTCATTAAGCCAAAGTCCATTACTTTAACACTGCCATCATCTTTAATTCTAATATTTTGTGGCTTAATATCACAATGTACGAGTAGTCTCGAATGAATAAAACTCAGTGCTTGACAGAGTTGGGTTAATATACGACAAATCTCTTTATAGTCAATATTTTTGACATCAGCCAGCTCATTACCTGGTACAACTTCCATAGTCAAATAAGGCGATTTGTCAGGCATAAGACCATAATCAAAGACATTAACCGTATTTGGATGTTTTAATTGGTTCATTACTCTAAATTCTTGTTTGAATTGTAATAATGTTTCGGGTGAATCCGCTATTTGTTTTGATAATATTTTGAAGGCAACAATATTACTGTTTGAGGTATCTTCTACCTGATAGACAGTACCCATACCACCTTCGCCAAGTTTTTTTATTATTTTATAACGGTTAGCAAGCACTTGCTCTGTCATAGTATTTTTTATTAAAGATATTAGATATATTATATAGAATAATTATAATCGCAAATTTTATTTAAGATGGTATTTTATATTAAAATCTTTACTCACAAAAATATATTAGAGTTGTTTCAATCATTATTTTATCTGATTTTTTATCCCCCTCTTTTTCGACGTTAGGAGAAAGAGAGGGGTGAGTTTCTAAACAGATGTAAATCTCCTAGAAATTAGAATATAAAAGAAATTGAATAACCAAATCATAATATATAAAACAGCACAAACAAAAGCAATTTCTTTACCGAATGCTAACTCAAAACTCCTGACTGGAGACAAGAATGAGTAATCAGGCAGAGCGTAAGTGGTCAAAATACCCATTGATGGTTTTGATGTTTCTAAACCATAACTAAAATAGAATAAATTTGTAATACCTAAACCAAGCCAAACTGCAAATATTAATGGCCCGAGTAATCGCCAATTATATGAATATCCTGGTACAAAAAGACCTATAAGCCTTCTTATATAACTATTATTAATAGTAGTAACTTTTGTTTGTGGAATAAAAATACTTAAAAGCATTAAAATCATAAGTAAGGTAAAAGCAATAAAAACAGGTACTACCCATCTTGATAATTCAACAAAACTATTACCTGATCCTTTTAAAAAACTATTAAATTTAATAATATTAATTGGATTAAAATCTTGAAGTGAAATTCTAGTGTAAAAAGCTTTTCTATAATATTTTTCCTGTGGTAGAGCAATCATTGGTGATGTAGGACTATATTTTTGCATAAAATCCACTTTATCAACTTTATAAGGTTTATCTTTTGGATTTTTGCTGATCAAAAATAAATTATATTTAGCTTCAAGCATACCAAATTGTAGTTTAAGGGCTTTTTCTAGTTCTTCTTTAGCAAGAACCTTTTTACCTTGTTTTATATATATTGTAGCAATATTATTATGTGATTCTGCTGTATCAACTGTTTTGTATAAGCTTATTGCTGTTTCATAATCTTTTAATTGATGGTTAGCAATAGCTAAAAAAAAGTTTTTTTCTTTACTTGCTTTCAAGGATTTAGAAAAATATTTAACAGTAGCATAATTTCCCCATGTACCAGAGTTAATCGTAGCAGGCTCTCTAACAATCTTACTAATTACACTAATACTATTGGTACAAAAACCTAATGCGATTAATGAAAAAATATATAAGATAACAAATGAATAAATTGTACTGCGTGAGATATATCTTCTTTTAAAAAATTCCTTATAGCTAACTCTATTATGCTTTTCATCTTCAATAAACTCGGTTAAATCGGCCATAAAAAAAGTAATAGCAAATATAATAAAAGCAATCATGCAAGCTATAAATATATTTAAAGCGACATCTGCAACTATTACCGAATAATCTCCTGGGAAAAAATACCCTTTGGCATTATCTTGTTTTATTTGCCAATCTCTTGCTTCTGTAAGCATTCCTTTATCTATCAAATACTTGACTACACCATCAATAATATTATAATTACCTTCTTTAAAAGGAGCTAATTTATAGAACCTATCCATCAAAACTATAGTTCTATCTATATCAGTATTTTTTTGCTTTTCTATAGTGGGAACAAACCAAGTGGTATAGTTTAAAACAGATTCCATTGAAGTAAGTTGCTCAGGTGTATATCCTCTGCCAAGAAAATCACTCATACCTTTATCAAATGCTTTATCAGCCAGATCTTTTTTACCAATATATTCAAAAAAAGTACTTATTTGAAAATAATCATAAAAAACCATACCTTTAACATCTAAAACTTTTTTATAATAAATATCTGAATAAACTTTTTTATCCAAGGCATCATTAATTAGACCAAGGTATATGTAATACCAATGATTGGTAGGATCAATCTCAATAGCATCAATATATTCTTGTCTAATAAGCTCAAGTTTTTCTTTGGGATATTTTCTATCAATTAAGCTACGAATATAAACTTTATCCATATTAGTAGATAGCATTTCAGCATCTTTTCTTTTGGTATAAATTATTTCATAATCTCTATTGGTAATAGTTCCATAACTAGCAACACTAGCTAATTGTTCAGGTGTTGCTTTGATAACAGATTCTTTATCCCAAACTTTTCCTCTGATTCCGTTAAAGGTATTAATTAATAATTTATCCCCTTCTGATTTAATACCTGTTATTTCACCAAGTATTTGATAACGATTGGTAAATTGAGTTTTTTGTGTATCTAATTCCATTATAAAAGATGAGTAACCAAAGTACATTTTTCCATTAATGACATCTGTTGGTCCAAAAAGCTTCTTTTTATTTTTAATACTTGGAAAGGTTATTTGCCAAAGCTCTTTGTCCTTGTAACCATATCTAATACGAGGATACCAACTTTCAATATACTTTTCAACTTCAACAGCTTTAATTGTATTGTCAGAGATGGTGATATGAATATCTCTTTTGGGTTCTCCTCTTTTAGTTCTAGCATCACTGCTTTGAATAAAAAATGAGGTAAGCATCAATAAGGAGATAAAAAGAATTTTAAAATTTTTGAATCTTTTCATTAACCTAATATATCTGGACATTATGTGTATTTCTTTTTTAAACTTTTAAATCAAATTAAATATAATATTTTTATTCGATTATATTTTTTATGTATTCTAACATATTCAGATTACTTCATGTAATAAGAATCAAAGTGAGTAAAACTTAATAAGCTCACAACTAAATATTTACAAGCAATTTTTTTCTATAGTCAGGGACTAATTTGATTATAGTGCTATTGATATTATCAAGGTCAAAGTCTTTGGTGTATTCAATTAGAGAGTTTATGTCAATAATAAATGACTCATAATCAATAATCATATATGACATTAATATTTTTTCATGTTTGGTTTTACTGATATTTTCGGTATCCATAAATAAGCTTTCATGAATCTTTTCACCATTTCTAATACCTGTATAAGCAATAGAAATATCTTTTTCAGTGAAGCCCGATAATCTAATCATATTATTTGC
>JACMQJ010000470.1 GCA_014377055.1 Candidatus Sericytochromatia bacterium | reverse complement strand
TTAATTCTTATAATTATTTATGCTTTTCATTATCTATTCCGCTTATTTAGGGCGTTTATTAAAACGCCCCTAAGCTAGAACTGGTAAACATTACAACATTTTAAATTTTTTGGTTTAACATGTGTTAGTTTCAACCATTTGTTAATCTAATTTTTAGACTTCAAATATTTCTACAGATTCCATTACAACATCCTCTGTAGGCTTATCTCTTCTATCTCTGTCAACATCACCAATTTCATTTACTACATCCATACCATCAACAACTTCACCAAAAACAGAATGCCTATTATTAAGATGTGGTGTTGCTTCATGGGTAATAAAAAATTGACTACCATTGGTATTAGGACCAGAATTTGCCATTGACAAAATACCTGGTTTACTATGTTTTAGATCAGGATGAAATTCGTCTTCAAATTTATATCCAGGCCCGCCCACACCTACACCAAGTGGATCTCCTGTTTGGATCATAAAACCTGGTATTACTCTATGAAAAATAATTCCATCATAAAACTTACCTTTAGTTTGTTCTTTTGTTTTTGGATCTGTATATTCCTTTTCACCAGTTGCTAACTCAATAAAATTAGCAACTGTATTAGGTACTTCATCTTTAAACAATTTACAAACTATTTCGCCCATGTTGGTTTTGATTCTTGCATAAGTACCTTTTGGTAGATCAAGCTTTTTTTCTTCTTTAGCTTCTGATACTTCTTCTGAATCTTCTTTTTTGACTTCTTCTTTAGTTTCTGATATGCTCTCTATTTCATCACTTTTAGTTGATTCTTCTAAAATACTATCCTCGGTCAATTCAGATGATGTTTTTTCTGTTGACTTTGTTGAATTATTTTCTTCCATTATATTATCCTTTTAATAAAAAATTGAACTTTGTCATTATATCAAATTGTTGCAGCAGTGATATTTTTTATTATAGAAAATATAATAAAAAAATTAACACGCACATTTTCTTTTTATTTAACAAAGATTGATCTATAATTCAGATAAAAAATAGGCTATTTTATGTTCTAAAATTAAGGATAAAAAAGATGAGTAAGTTGGTCATACCACAAATCTTTAGAGAAACTGCAAAAAAATATCAAAATAATGATGCTTTGGCAAAAAAAGATCAAGTAACTGAACAATATAAATTTATTACTTATCAAGAAGTTCAAGAAAGAGTAAATTGTTTAGCCTCAGCTATGTTAGAGTTTAAACTAGAAAAAGATGAAAAAGTTGCTGTAATGTCTGAAAATTCTCCTGAATGGGTAATTAGTGACTTAGGATTAATGAGTGCAGCTATTTTAAATGTTCCTGTTTATCCAACTCTAACCTATTTTCAGCTTGAATATATTCTTAATAATTGTGGAGCAAGAGGGATAATTGTATCAAATGATGTCCATTATCAAAAAGTTGTAAAATTATTTGATAAAGCTGAACATTTAGAATTTGTAATCTATGTAGATGACGTAAAAAAAGTTGAACATTCAAGAGTAAAAACTTATAGCTTTGCCGAAATATTAGAATTAGGTAAAAATAATCTTGAAAAAAATAAAACAAAAATAGATGAAAGAACTGAAAGTATTCAAGAAGAAGATGTGTGTAGTATTATCTACACATCAGGAAC
>JACMQJ010000469.1 GCA_014377055.1 Candidatus Sericytochromatia bacterium | reverse complement strand
GGAATTTGTTAATTTTTTTGAAAAATGTCCTAATTTATTTCTTTTTATTATTTCTAGTAAATATCCTCTAAGCCATGAAATAATTAATATGTTTCCTGACAAATGGAATTGGAAAACTCTCAGTGCTAATCAAAATTTAAAGTGGTCACTATACTTTATTGAGAGTAATAAACATCTTTTGGATTGGGAAATTATTAGTAGTAACTCAGGTCTAAATTGGAGTAAAGCTCTAATCTACAAATATAAAAATAATTGGGACTGGGGTTGGTTAGGACTTAGCAACAATGAAGGTTTGCCATGGTCAATAGATTTAATTAAATTTAATACTACAATATGGAAAAGTATTTTAGAAAAATTTAAAAGTACTGAAAAATGGGATTGGGAAAGTTTAAGCCAAAATGAATCTATACCATGGTCAGTTAAACTAATTAAAGCTTTTAAGAATAAATGGGATTGGAATTTATTAATCAATAATCCAAGCTTAAAATTATCCATAGATTTGGTTGAACAATTTAAAGATAATTGGGACTGGAATATAATAAGCTCTAATACAGATATAGGATGGACCAAAAATTTTGTTGAAAAATACAAAAATATTCTCAATTGGAAATTATTAAGCCAAAATAAAGCTTTACCTTGGTCTGAAGAATTCATACAACAATATATACATAATTGGGAATGGCAAGCTCTTAGTAATAACTCATTATTACCATGGTCAGATCAACTTATTGAAAAATATAAGGATAACTGGGATTGGAAGATTTTAAGTGCTAATAAATATTTACCTTGGTCTAATTCATTATTAGAAAAATACAATTGGAATATTAGTAGTCTAAGTGCAAATACAGTTTTACCTTGGTCAGAAAATGTAATTGATAAATACAAAAATAAGTTAGATTGGACAATATTAAGCCAAAATGAATCACTACCTTGGTCAGATCAACTTATTGAGAATTATATAGATAATTGGGATTGGCTATCTTTGAGCTCAAATAAAAAATTATCGTGGTCAATAAAATTAATTGATAAATATAATAGTAAATGGGATTGGCAATTATTAAGCCAGAATGAGGGTTTACCTTGGTCTGATGAATTAATAAAAAAGTACAAGACTAAATGGGATTGGGATTTTTTTAGTAATAATAAAAATTTTACATGGTATCTTGAACTTATACGAACATTTCAAGATAATTGGAATTGGACTATCTTAAGCAATAATCAATACATACCTTGGTCAATAGATATTATCAAAGCTTTTCATGATAAATTGGATGGTAAAATTATGATTAATAATTCAGAAATATGGAATAAAGCTTTTAAAAATTATATGAATGATAAATTATTAATTGAAATAATGGAAAAATTAAAAGATCAAATAGGCTGGTCAAAAATTGATAACAGAACAAATAATAATCAATCTTATTTTAGTTTTGACAAATCATTATTGATTGCTGAACCTATAGAATTGCTCGATAATATTGTTGAAGTAAAAAAACAATCAAAGAAAAAATCTAAGAGGATTGAGACGTAGCTCAATGGTATTAAGTTAACATAAAATCCTCTTTGCAAAAAACTGCAAACCAATTTTACTTGAGTATAGTTTATTTACTATTACAAGAGATACAATTATCACTTTTATCATTATGTGGTGTTTTACATATTCCACATTTTTTCCAACCTTGACTTAGCATTGATAATTCTTTGATTCTTCCATTTTCCAAAAATTTTTGTAGTGCTTCTCTTAATCTTTCATCTTCTATGGTATTTGTCTGGTCTTCAATTTGCTTTTTGTCTTCAATAGATAATTTTTCATTAATAATAATTCTTTTATTATCTTTTTCAGATTTTTTTCTAATCGTAGGTATATATATATCATCATTTTTTTTGATATAACACTTTACTTCTTTTACTGTTTTTTTGCCAAGTTTTTCATTATATTTTTGTATAATATCTTCTTTTAAAAAAGATATTTCATTAAGCCATGATGAGCTTGATACTTCAATAAATAAAACGCCATCAACAATACGGTCAGCTTGTGTTTTTTTGGCTACTTCTTCACCAATAATCTCTGACCAAAGACCAACAATATAGATTCTTTCATTGATCGTCTTTAGATTTAGTTTTTTAGCAAATTGACTAATAGATGAGTTTATATTATGCATAGTCAAGGATTTTTCCGCCAGAAACTTTTAAAACGGATGAAGTTTTAAGCCATGTTTCAGAAAAATCTTCGAGATGAGTAGTAGTAATAAATGTTTGTGTGTCAAGGCCAACTAATTCGAGTAAATGTTTTTGTCTTGTGTGATCCAATTCTGCCATAACATCATCCAAAAGTAATAATGGAACTTCACCAGTAAGCTCTTTTATATATTTTATCTCAGATAATTTTAATGATAAGACAAGTGTTCTTTGCTGACCTTGTGATGCATAACTTTTTGCTTCCCTACCATTTATAAAGAAACTTATGTCATCACGATGTGGACCATAAAGAGATTGACCTCTTGCTATTTCTTTATAAGAGTTTTTAGCTAGGTGAGAAATAATGTTATTTTTTATTTGATCACGATCAAAATTTTCAAAATCAATATCAGGTATAGAAGAAATATATTTTAATTCTACTTTTTCATCAGGGTTAGCTATTTGTTGATGATAGATAGTTACTAAAGAAGATAATAATTTAATGAGATTATAACGTGACTCGTAGATGTCCACAGAAACATCCACAATTTGCTCATCCCAGATACTTAAATCCTGTTTATTTCCTGTTTCTCTAATATTTTTTAGAGCGTGATTTCTTTGTTGAAGTATTTTATTGTATACCTGTAATTGATGATAATAATTACTATAAACTTGAACTAATAATTTGTCAGCAAAAGTTCTTCTTTCACTAGGTGCACCTTTGATTAACTGTAAATCTTCTGAAGAAAAAAGAACTATTTTAACATTACCAATAAATTTTGCCATTCTTTTTACGTTAACACCGTCAACTTTTATCGTTTTGACTGCATTTTTCCTTAAAATTAAGGATAGCTGTTTTGTGGATGTATTTGTGGCTAACTCTGAATAAATGCCTGCTTCGTTTCCATTCCAACCAATAACTTCATTTTCTTTAGTGGCTCTATACGATGCTCCAAAAGCTAAAAAAGATATTGATTCAAGTAAATTTGATTTACCTTGTGCATTATCTCCGATTAAAACGACTCTTGAGCTAGATATATTACTTAGCTCAAGATTTTCATAGTTACGAAAATTACGAAGATTTAAAGTTTGAATATGCAAGGTTATGATCTGATAGGCATTATCATACAAAAATATGACTCATCGTCAATACCCTTAAGTAATCCAGGGCTGAGACTACCACCAAGTTGAAATCTTACTTTTTCATCATCAAAATTCTTTAAACCGTCCATTAAGAATCTAGCATTAAAGTTTATTTCAAAATGATCTCCTTGATAATCTATTTC
>JACMQJ010000468.1 GCA_014377055.1 Candidatus Sericytochromatia bacterium | reverse complement strand
CTGTTTCCTCATAATTTCCAGATAAGATCGCTGTTTTTATTTTCTTTAACAGCTCTACTTCTTTCTCTAGTCTTTGCAACTTTTTATCTTTTGCCATTATTTTGTAACTCAGTAAGCATATATAAGGTAATTATATCATAACATTTACGTTAGATTTTAGTTAAACACTTATACATAGACCCTTTTACATAGTTACATTTTTTAGAAAAAATAAAAATATAAGATTAAATTTAAATACAAAAATAAACTTGAGCATAACAATATTGGTACTTTAAATGCTAAGTTAATTAGTAATTATGCTATTAGGTGAGAAATATTTAAGAGAGGTTTTAAAGATGGAATGTAGATTATATTATTGGGCTGTTCCCTTTCGTGGTGATTTTATTCGACTTATTCTTGAAGATGCTGGTATAAAATATCAAGAACATAGCCCAGAAGAAATTATAGAAATTAAGTCACAACCAATAAAAAACCAACTTTTTCCTGTTATGGCACCACCTTTTTTTCATGACCTACAAAATGATTTATTTTTTAATCAAATGCCTGCAATAGTAAATTATATTTCTCATAAACTTGGATATGTTACTAATGATATTATTAAAGATACTCTTGGCTTAAAGTTGCTTTTGGATTGTAATGATATTTTGGCTGAAATTACTAACTTGAATGGTTCTCAGATGTGGACTCATGACGATTGGAAAGAATTTAGATTTAATAGATTAAAACGCTGGATGGAAATTTTTGAAGAGTTTGGAAAAAGATATGGCTTAAGCTCAGATAGTGGAACAATGTTAGGAACAGAAAATATAACTTTTGTAGATTTAGCTACTTATGCTGTTTTTGGCACAATGACTCGCTGTATTCCTGAATTAAAAAATGATTTAAATATTAATTCGCCTAACATATCTGCTCTATGTGATAGGATTTATGCCAGAAAAAATATTAGTTTATACCTAAAAGAAAAACAAGAACTATGGGGAGATCTTTACTGTGGTGGTCAAATAGAAGAGTCTATTAGAAAAATGATCTCTCTTGATAAATAGTAAATTAGATATAACAAATAATTATTTTTGATTTCATTTCTTTTTAGAAAATTAAGCTAATATCTACTTTTCCAGATTTAATGAAAAAAGTTTTGCCTTTATTATCTATTATTTTAACAACTCCATATAATCCTGTACCTGACCACTTAGGACCTCCATCAATATCTATAGTACTCTGAGCAGAATAATTTCTTAAACTTTTTTCCCATACATCTTTATCATTAATAAACCAAAAACTTTCTACTGTGTAAGTTGAAGGTAATCTTACATTATTTGCTTTACTAATAACATTAATATTAAATCTTAAACAATCTCCAGAGGCTTTTATAAATGGAATTGAACTAACTGATCCACCTCCTGAATCACGAGATATATAATTTGGTATTTCTAATTCAAATTTATTTCCTTCAATGTCAACTTTATCAGGAAAAGCTAATAAATCTTGTAAAGGTACAGATGGATTAGTTGTTGTACTATCACAACCAAAGATATGATTATTAGAGCAGGAACTTGAGCTAATAGAAACTAATATTATTGTGAATAAGCTTGTAATTATTTTTGATTTCATTTTATTTCCTTTGTAAAAAAGAAGGAGATAGTCTCCTTCTTTCTATTTTATTCAATTTAAGAAAAATGATCAATATTTATTTTCCCAGATTTAATCAAGAAAGGTTTACCTTTTTCGTCTATTATTCTAACAACTGCACAATAAGATTTATCATCTGGTAATATTTGACCATTACCGTTCATTATATTTATATAATTAATTTTTAGCTATCGCCAATAAAAATCTTTGAAAAATAACTAAGTTCATCTGATAAATCAATATTAGGGTATATTTTTTTTATTGATTCTAGCTGTTCAATTTGATTCTTCAAAAAAGCCTGGTGAGCTTGTGAATTAACATTTATTGGGCGGTGATTTTTGGCTTGATTGAGCTTTTTTATTTCACCTAAT